>JAHJWA010000098.1 GCA_018828205.1 Alphaproteobacteria bacterium | reverse complement strand
CGCGCCCGCGGCCTCAGCCGCCGGCGCATATTCCTCCTGCCCCGCGCGACGTGCACAAGCGGCGAAGCCGGCCCCCCTGCCCGCGGCGAAGCGCTCGAAAGCGCGCTCGCTCAGCGGGGCCTCGCCAAGCAGCTCCTCCCAGCCATCGACCAGCGCGATCAGCGCCGCTTCCTCGCCCTGCCAAAGCGCGCCGATTGCATCCAGCGCCGGGTCGCCCGTGGGCCGCGACGCCGGCGCTTCCCCCAGCCGGTCGCGCCACCATGCCAGACGCATTTGCGCCAGCAAGGGCTCGCGCACCGTGGCAACGATCCGGGCCAGCCGCTCGTCGAGCGTGAACAGCGGAACCAGAACGGTCCGCACCGGGTCCGTCGTCCAACCCAGCGCAATACGAGGCGCCAGCGCCAGCTCGCTATTCTCCGCAATCGTCGAGTACCCGCGCGGGGGTAAGCCTTTCTTAACCATGAATTTCCACCCTTTGTTGGGCCTGATGATCCTATGCGTGGCCCAAATCAGGGGACAATCGTCATGCGCGGATTCCGCGACAGCTCAAAGCAACCGGCCGGAACCGCGCGTCGTGCGGGCTTCCTGTCGCGTCTGCGCGCCGATGAGGCGGGCAATACGTTGGCCCTGGCAGCCGCCGCTTTGCTGCCATTGATCGGCTTGGTCGGCGGCGGCGTCGACATGAGCCGTATGTACATCGTCAAGACGCGCTTGCAACACGCCTGCGACGCCGGGGCACTGGCAGGGCGCAAGGCAATGGGCGCCGGCGTCTGGAACTTCGACAATTACGCCGCGCGCGAAGCCGCGGAGGACTTCTTCGACGCGAACATCCAAGCGGACCCCTATGGTGCGACCGGACTGACCCGCAGCTTCACCGAAAACGCCGGCAAGGTCATCGGCACGGCGTCCGCGACCGTGCCGATGACCTTGATGCGAATTTTTGGCAACGAGAGCCAAATGCTCAGCGTAAGCTGCGATGCCGAAATGCGGTTGCCGAACACCGATGTGATGTTCGTCCTCGATGTGACCGGGTCGATGGGCGACAGGCCATCCGGCGACTCTCAGACAAAAATCCAGTCGCTGCGAGTCGCGGTGAAATGTTTCTACGAGATCGTCGCGCGCCTGGACAGCGATGCCAATTGCACCACCGGGGCTCCGAGCGGCGGTACAGGCGATCAGGTGCAGATCCGGTTTGGTTTCGTGCCCTACGCCACCAACGTGAACGTCGGGCGACTGCTGCCTACAAATTACATGGCCGATAGCTGGAATTACCAAACCCGGCGGCGAGTGGGGACTGACTGGGGTAACTGGTCTACATATGGCTATACCTACTCCAGCTATAACGGAAGCTGCTCGGGTGCACCATCGGATACGGCGGAAACGCAGTACCGGGCCGAAAAGATCTATTACAACCGCAATTACTATTGCCGGTACGATCGTCGTGGACGCGCACCAAGTTGGGAGTACGACCAGCTTCCGGTCGATGTCGGGCTGTTGAAGAACGGTACGCAATGGCGCGCCAGCTTTGATTGGCCAATCGCCGATGATGGCGGCAACAAGACGATCGGATGGGATGGTTGCATTGAAGAGCGCCAGACCATTCAGACGACGGATTTCACCCCGATCCCTGCTGGCGCAAAAGACCTCGATATAGATCTTGTACCGACCGGTGACAGCAGCACGCAATGGGGGCCGGCGCTCCCCGATCTCATCTACACCCGCAAGACGGGCGTCGGGAATTGGGATCGCGCCCGAGTGAGCAGTACAACCGACAACTACACCAACGCCTCCAGTTATTTCTGCCCTACCCCGGCACGCAAGCTGCAAAGCTGGACCGATGCGAGCGGCTTCGATTCCTACGTCAACAGCCTCACGCCGTCGGGCAACACGTTTCACGATATCGGCCTGCTCTGGGGCGCTCGCTTGCTATCTCCCACTGGACTGTTCAGCTCTGAGAACGAGTATGCCTCGGAAGGTGGTGAGATCGAGCGTCATCTCATCTTCATGACCGACGGCGACACAGTAACCGCCTCGAGCAATTATACCGCCTACGGTATACCCTGGTATGATCGTCGCCAAACCACCTCAACCTCAAACGACGCGCTTGATGAGCAGGTCGATCTTCGCTTCGCCGCGTTATGTACTGCGGTAAAGAACAAGAACATCACCCTGTGGGTCATCTCGTTTGGCTCGGTTTCGAGCGATACGGTCACGCGGCTAAGCAACTGCGCCACCTCCGGCCGCTACTTTCACGCCACGAACGCGGCCACCATCCAGCAGACGTTCCGTTCGATCGCCGACGAAATTTCGCAATTGAGGCTGACCCGATGACGCTGCGTACCGTCGTTCGGCGCGCCCGGTTGCGCGGCCTCGATCGCGACCAGCAGGGGGTGACAATCGTCGAGTTCGCGATCGTGGCGCCGGTGCTTTGCGTCATGCTTCTCGGCGCGTTCGACATGGGTCACACCCTGTACGTGCGCGCCGTTCTGGAAGGCACGGTTCAGAAGGCGGCCCGGGACGCTTCACTGGAGGCGGGCACCGACGCACAGGTTCTCGGAGTTATCGATCAAAAAGTCGAAGATCAGCTGACGCCCCTTGGCATAGGCGCAGCGGAAATCAGGCCGACGCGCCGCTTTTACCGCACCTTCAACGACGCCGCTGCGGCGCGGGCCGAGACATGGACCGACAGCAACGCCAATGGCACCTGCGACGAAGGGGAGCCTTATGACGATGAAAACCACAATCAGGTGTGGGACTCAGACGGCGGCAATGATGGTCAGGGTGGAGCCAAGGATGCGACCCTCTACACGGTGAGGGTAAGCTATCCGCGGCTTTTCCCGATCGACCGCCTCATCGGGGGCTCGGACACCACAAATCTGAGTGCCTCGACGGTGCTGCGGAATCAGCCCTATGGCGATCAGGGTAGCTACGAGGCGGCTCAGGTCCGCAATTGCACATGAGCCGGAACCGCTTGACCTTGGTGCGACGCATGCGGTCGGATTCGAGCGGCCTGGCGCTGATCGAATTCGCGTTTGCGGCGCCCATCCTGCTCGCGCTGAGCCTGACGGGCGCAGAACTTACCCACTATATCACGACCAAGATGCGGATGAGCCAGCTTGCACTGCATCTGGCGGACAATGCCGCGCGGATCGGATCGGGTAGCCAGCTCTCAGCCAAGCGCATCAACGAGGCCGATATCAACGACCTCTTCATCGGCGCGGGGCTCCAGGGCGGCGAACTCGACCTGTACGAGCACGGTCGTGTGATCATCTCTAGCCTCGAACCGATGGCGAACCCCAACGAAGACGGGACCTTCCGGATCCGCTGGCAACGCTGTCGCGGCGCCAAGACCGACCATGAATCGACTTATGGCGATGCGGGCGATACCGACCTCGATGGCATGGGCATCGCGGGCCGACAGGCGATCGCACCCGAGAACGGTGTGACCATGTTCGTCGAGGTCTATTACGAATACCAGCCTCTGCTGGGCGAGCATCTTGCTCCCAGCACCTCGATGGTCGAAATCGGTTCCATGATGGTTCGCGACCGCCGCGACACGGCCGGCGGCAACAACGGCGTCTACCCCGTGTCGGGTGTGACGCCGTCGAGCTGCTAACCCTCCACCTTCACTCCGCGTAGCAGACCTTCTTCACCGCCGCGACGATCCGCGGGGCGTCGATCAGCGCCAGCTTCTCCAGATTGGCGGCGTAGGGCAGCGGGACATCCTCGTTGCACACGCGCAGCACCGGGGCGTCGAGATGGTCGAAGCCCTCTTCCATGCACAGCGCGATCACCTCGGAGGAGATCGAGCAGGTCGGCCAGCCCTCCTCGGCGATGACCAGTCGGTTGGTCTTGGCGAGGCTCTCCAGGATCGTGGCGGTGTCGAGCGGGCGCAGCGTGCGCAGGTCGATCACCTCGGCCTCGATGCCCTCTTCGGCGAGCTTTTCCGCCGCCTCGAGCGAGAACCCAACCCCGATCGAATAGCTGACGATGGTGACATCCGAGCCCTCGCGAACGATCCGGGCCCTGCCGATCGGCAGGACATGGTCGTCGAGTTCGGGCAGTTCGAAGGTCTTGCCATAGACCAACTCGTTCTCGAGAAAGACCACCGGATCCTCGCAGCGGATCGCGGCCTTGAGCAGCCCCTTGGCGTCGGCGCTGTCGTAGGGTGCAATCACGATCAGCCCCGGCACGCTGGCGTACCAGGGGCCGTAGTTCTGGCTGTGCTGCGCGCCGACCCGGCTGGCCGCGCCGTTGGGGCCGCGGAACACCACCGGGCAGCGCATCTGGCCGCCCGACATGTAATTGGTCTTGGCTGCCGAATTCACGATGTGGTCGATCGCCTGCATGGCGAAGTTGAAGGTCATGAACTCGACGATGGGGCGAAGGCCGCCCATCGCCGCGCCGGTCCCGATGCCGGCAAAGCCGTATTCGGTGATCGGGGTGTCGATCACACGCTTGGGGCCGAACTCGTCGAGCAGGCCTTGCGTAACCTTGTAGGCACCTTGATACTGCGCGACTTCCTCGCCCATCACGAACACGCGCTCGTCGCGGCGCATTTCCTCGGCCATGGCATCACGCAGCGCTTCGCGGACCGAAACCGTCGCCATGTTGGTGCCATGCGGGACGGCCGGGTCCGACTTGGGCTTGGATTTGGGCTTGTCGGGAGTGATCGAGCCGTCCTCGTCCTTGCGGCCGACATCCTTGCCCTCGCCGGCGACCTCGTCCTTGCCGGCATCCGCATCCCTGGCGGGAGCCGCAGGTGCCTCGATCTCGGAAACATCCTCGCCCTCGCCGGCCAGCATGGCGATCACCGTGCCGACGGCGACATTCTCGGTGCCCTCGGCGATCAGGATCTTGCCCAGCGTGCCTTCGTCGATGGCCTCGAATTCCATCGTCGCCTTGTCGGTTTCGATCTCGGCGATGATATCGCCGGGTTCGATGGAATCACCTTCCTGTTTGAGCCATTTGGCCAGCGTGCCCTCCTCCATCGTGGGGGACAAGGCGGGCATCTTGAGTTCGATAGCCATCGCTCAGTACTCCCCCACCAGCACATCGGTGTAGAGTTCGGCCGCCTCGGGCTCGGGTGAATTTTCGGCGAAATCGGCGGCTTCCGAAACGGTGGTGCGGATGGCCTTGTCGATGGCCTTGAGATCGTCTTCGGTCTTGCCGTTCTCGAGCAGGATCTTCTTCATGGCCTCGATGGGGTCCTTGGTGTCGCGGAAATCCTGAACCTCTTCGCGGGTCCGGTATTTGGCCGGATCGGACATGGAATGCCCGCGATAGCGATAGGTGTTGCATTCGATCAGCACCGGGCCCTTGCCGTCGCGCACATGCTTGAAGGCGATCTCGGCGGCGCCGCGCACTTCGAGCACGTCCATTCCGTTGACGTCCATGCCGGGAATGCGAAAGGCTGCCCCGCGCCGGTAGAACTCGGTTTCGGCGCTTGAGCGCCCAACCGCGGTGCCCATCGCATATTGGTTGTTCTCGACCACGAAGACGATCGGCAGCTTCCACAGCGAGGCCATGTTCATGGTCTCGTAGACCTGGCCCTGGTTGGCGGCGCCATCGCCGAAATAGGCCAGGCACAACCCGCCGTCGTCATTGTACTGATGCGCGAGCGCGAGCCCGCCGCCCAGCGCCACCTGCGCGCCGACGATGCCGTGCCCGCCGTAGAATTTGTGCTCGGTGCTGAACATGTGCATCGAGCCGCCCTTGCCCTTGGAAATCCCCGCCTGGCGCCCGGTGAGTTCGGCCATGATGACCTTGGGATCAATCCCGTAGGCGAGCATGTGCCCATGATCGCGATAGCCGGTGATCACGCTGTCCCTGTCGTTGTCGAGCGCGGATTGCAGCCCGATCGCGACCGCTTCCTGGCCGATGTAGAGATGGCAGAAGCCGCCGATCAGGCCGAGGCCGTAAAGCTGGCCGGCGCGCTCCTCGAAACGGCGGATGAGCAGCATCTGCTCGTAGAAGGCGAGCATCTGCTCCGGACTGGCATCGTAGCGCTTCTGCTTCTCGTGCTCGTCCTGAAGGCTGTGCAGCGCGAAGTCGGCGAGCGACTCGCTCGGTTGCTTCGGGTCGCTTTTCGCGGATTTCGTCGCGCTGGCGGGGGTCTTGGCCAAGTCCGGTGTCCCTTCGGTCGTTCTGGTCCCGTCGATCGCCCCGGAGGTCTGCTCGATCCGGGGCCGGGTCGCGTGGCCTATAGGCGCAAGCGCGCGGCGCGCGCAACGGGGCGCGGGCTCGATGGTATCGAAACCGTAACGTCAGGAGTGACTAGCGCGCATCCTCGTCGTCGAGACGGATGACCACCTCGTCGGGATGCACGACATTGAGCTGGCTGCGCAGCAATTCGCCGACCATATCGGGGTCGGCGCTGTCGGGATCGAGCAACGCGACGCGATTGCGCAGTGCATCGCGTTCCTTGGTCAGCGCGGCGAGATGCGCCTGCCGCTGGTCGAGCAACCGCAGGTTCTCGCTCCAGGAGAGCAGACCCGATGGCCCGGCGATGGCGAGACCGCCCATCACCAGCAGCACGCCGAGCGCCAGCGACTGAACGCCGCGCTCCTTGCGAATGCCGAATTTTCCACCTGTCCGCTTCATAAGCCACCAGAATCACACTTGGCTGCCGCACGCAAGCGCAAAAGCTTCGGTCGCGCGGGCGAACCGTGCTGCGCATGTCGTCGCCGGAACCGGCAGCATCCCGCAAACGCAGCAAACTTGACAAAAGCCCGGCCGTGATGTAGTTACCTTTGCAACTAATCAAACAAACAGAGGACCGCCCATGCCCGACCTTTTCGAAAATCCCATTGGTCTCGACGGCTTCGAATTCGTCGAGTTCTGCGCTGCCGAAAAGGGCCAGCTCGAGCCGGTCTTCAAGGCGATGGGGTTTTCCCACGTCGCCTCGCACCGCTCCAAGGATGTCGATTTGTGGCGCCAGGGTTCGATCAATCTAATCGCCAATTACGAACCGCGCTCGGCAGCCTGGTACTTCGCGCGCGAGCACGGCGCTTCGGCCTGCGGGATGGGCTTTCGCGTCAAGAACGCGGCCAAGGCCTATGCCGAGCTGATCGAGCGCGGTGCCGAGCCCGTCACCGTCGAGACCGGCGCGATGGAACTGCGCATCCCCGCGATCCGCGGCATCGGCGGAGCGATCGTCTATCTGATCGACCGCTATGAAGATGAAAGCGGCCAGGGCCTGTCGATCTACGACATCGACTTCGAATATATCGAAGGCGTCGAGCGCCATCCAGTGGGCGCGGGCTTCAACGTGATCGATCACCTGACCCACAACGTCTACAACGGGCGCATGGCCTATTGGGCCGATTACTACGAGACGCTGTTCAACTTCCGCGAGATCCGCTTCTTCGACATCAAGGGCGAATACACCGGGCTCACCTCCAAGGCGCTCACCGCGCCCGATGGCAAGATCCGCATCCCGCTCAACGAAGAAGGCGAAGGCGGCAAGGGCCAGATCGAGGAGTTCCTCAAGCAGTTCAACGGCGAAGGCATCCAGCACATCGCGCTGATCTGCGACGATCTCGTCGCCGCCTGGGACCGGCTCAAGGAGTTCGGCGTCCCCTTCATGACCGCGCCGCCCGAGACCTATTACGAAATGCTCGAGGAGCGGCTCCCCGACCATGGTGAGGATGCCGAGGCGCTCAAGATGCGCGGCATCCTGCTCGACGGCACCACCGAGGGGGGCAAACCGCGGCTGCTGCTGCAGATCTTCGCCGAAGCGCAGGTCGGGCCGGTGTTCTTCGAATTCATCCAGCGCAAGGGCGACGACGGCTTCGGCGAGGGCAATTTCAAGGCGCTGTTCGAGAGCATGGAACGCGATCAGATCAAGCGCGGCTCGCTCAAGCTCGAGGACCGCGAAGCCGAACCGGCGGAGTAATCCCGCCGCTCCGCATCGCGACCCGCCCACACTCACGAAGGTAACCGGCCATGACCGAACAGACCCCACACCCCATCCGCCTCGGCGGCGTCCACCATGCAGCCTATCGCTGCAAGGACGCCAAGGAGACCGTCGAATGGTACGGCAAGGTGCTCGGTATGGACTATACCAGCGCCTTTTCAGAGGACCACGTGCCCTCGACCGGCGAATACGATCCCTACATGCATGTCTTCCTCGACGCCGGGAACGACAACATCCTCGCCTTCTTCGAACTGCCCAAGCAGAAGGACATGGGCCGCGACGAAAACACGCCGGCCTGGGTCCAGCATCTGGCGTTTCGGGTGGCGAGCGAGGACGAACTGCTGGCGGCCAAGGCGCATGTCGAAAGCCTCGGCATCGATGTGCTGGGGCCCACGCATCATGGCATCTTCAAGTCGATCTATTTCTTCGATCCCAACGGCCACCGCGTCGAGCTGGCGACCGATATCGGTACCGACGAGCAATATGCCGAACTCAAGCGCGTCGCCATGCCCATGCTCGATGAATGGAGCGAGACCAAGACAGCGCCTCAGCATGCCGCCTGGTTCCACGAGATCGCGCGCAAGGAGCATACGGGCGGCTGATCGCCGCCCCGACGACTTTCCAACGCTCCAGAACCCGCCAGTTCGGAACCGCGATCCGGGCCTCACGTTGGCGCCGAGAGGGAGGCTTTCGCTTTGAATTACATCGCAACGCTGCGCGATCAGGTGCAGTCCATGGCAACCGGCTTCGTTGCCGCGCTCCCGCATATAGCGATCGGCCTGATCGTTCTGCTCGTCACCTGGATCGTGGCACGCTTCGCGGCAAAGATCGCCGACATGCTGGTCGG
>JAHJWA010000097.1 GCA_018828205.1 Alphaproteobacteria bacterium | reverse complement strand
TCGCCATCCGCCGCTTCGGTCTCGAAGGCGATATGGTGGCCGACACCAAACATCACGGCGGGCCGGATATGGCGGTCCATCACTATCCGCAGGAGCATTACGCCGGCTGGGCCGAGTGGCTGGGCGGCGATGATGCACTCTCCTGGGATGCGCCGTTCGGGGAAAACATCGTCGCGACCGGACTGACCGAGATCGCGGTTCATATCGGCGATCGTTTCCGCCTCGGCTCCGCGCTGCTCGCGGTGAGCCAGCCGCGCCAGCCCTGCTGGAAGATCGAGCACCGCTTCGGTCGCAAGGGCATGGTCAGGCGCATCCTGCGCGAACACAATTGCGGCTGGTACTACCGCGTGATCGAGGAAGGGACGGCGCAGGCGGGGGACCATCTGGTGCGTGTGGAGACCGGGCACGAGGACTGGAGCGTCGCGCGGCTCTTCGCCGCCCTCTACGATCCGGCGCAGCGTGCACCGCGCACCCAATTGCAGGTTATCGCCGCGCTCGAGCATCTTTGCGCCGAATGGCGCGCCAAGGCAGCCAAGGCGGCGTCCGCCTGACGAGAAAGCGCTTTGCCTCGCGGCGCGATGATGGTTCAAGGACGGCGATGCTTGCCACCGGCCATTCCGACCCATGACCCGCCCCGCGGTCCTGATCACCGGCGGAGCGAAGCGTATTGGCGCCGCGATCGCAAGGGCGTTCGGCGAGGCGGGCTGGCACGTCGTCGTGCATTACGGGAATTCGCGTGAAGCGGCCGAGACGCTTACCGCCGCCCTGCCCAGCGCCGAGACCGCGCGCTGCGACCTGGAGGATGGCGATGCCGCGGTGGCGATGGTCGAAAGGCTGGCGGCGCGGCTCGGCACCTGGCGCGTGCTGGTCAATTGCGCCTCCGTGTTCGAATGCGACACCGCCGCCTCGCTCGACCCCGCAACCGGCCGACGCGCCATGACGATCAACGCCGCGACCCCCGCGCGGATGGCGCAGGCCTTCCTCGCCAACGCGCGCACCGATGGCGGGCTGCGGGTCATCCAGGTCACCGACCAGAAGATCCGCAACCCCAACCCCGATTTCTTCAGCTACACCATGAGCAAGCATGCGCTCCACGCCACCGTGGCGATGCTGAGCAAGGCGCGCGAGCGAGCGGAGGACCGGGTCTACGGGCTCGCGCCCGGCGCCATTCTCGCCAGCCACGACCAGGCGCAGCAGGAAACCGAGATCTCGCATCGGCTCAACCTGCTCCAGCGCAAGACCGCGCCCGAAGAGGTCGCAGCCGCCGCGCTGTTCCTGGCGCAAGGCTGGATGGCGAGCGGCCAGACGCTGTTCGTCGACAGCGGTCAGCACCTACTCGACCAGAGCCGCGACGTGATCTATCTTGCCCGCGAGCAGGCCCGCAACGGAGCGCCATCATGAAACGCCATGCCCTGTCCACACGCCTGTGGCACTGGCTGAACCTCGTCTTCGTGGTCATCCTGTTCATGTCGGGTCTGACCATCTCCAACGCCCACCCAAGGCTCTATTGGGGCGACTGGGGCTTTGCGCCCGAACAGGCCTGGCTGATCCTGCCGCGCTTCCCCGACTGGATGACGATCCCGGGCTATTACAGCCTCGCGGTCGCCCGCGACTGGCACGTCCTGGCGGCCTGGCCCTTCGCGCTGCTGCTGCTCTTCATGTGGGTGGCGATGCTCGCCAACCGCCATTTCCGCCGCGACATCGCGACGCAGCGCGCGGAATGGCAGCCCGCCAATATCCGCCGCGACGTGGGCGCGCATCTCCGCCTCCGGTTCGACCACGGTCCGGGCAAGTACAATTTCCTCCAGAAGCTGGCCTATGGTCTCGTGCTGGGCGTGTTCCTGCCGATGATGATCTTCACCGGGATCGCGATCAGCCCAGGGATGGAGCCGAGCTTCTCCTGGCTGGTCGAGATTCTGGGCGGACGGCAATCGGCGCGGAGCCTGCACTTCCTCTTCGCCTTCGCGCTGCTCGGGTTCTTCGTCGTCCATGTGCTGCTGGTGATTCTCTCCGGACCCTTGCGCCAGATCCGCGACATGCTGACCGGCGGCCGCCATGCGGAAGGACCCAGCGATGCGGCGTAGGAACTTTCTCGTCGCCGCCGGCGCCGCGGTGCTGGCGGGCTGCAACAAGGTCGCCGAGAGCGCGCCGGGCGCGCGGCTGCTGTCCGCCGCCGAGCGCTGGCACAAGGGGGCGCACCGGCTGCTGACCAATCGCGAGGCGCTCGCGCCCGAATATCCGCGCAGCGCGGTCTCGCCCTTCTTCCGCGGCAACGGTACCACCGATCCGCAGGAGCCCGCCTACCAGCGCCACGCCGCCGAAGGCTTCGCCAACTGGCGGCTCGAGGTCGGCGGGCTGGTCGAAACGCCGATGTCGCTCAGCCTCGACAATCTGCGCCGGCTGCCGCAGCGCACCCAGGTCACGCGGCACGATTGCGTCGAGGGCTGGAGCGCGATCGGCGAATGGACCGGGCCGCAGCTCTCGCTGCTGCTCGAGGCCGCTGGCCTGCGCGAGGAAGCGCGCTTCATCGTCTTTCGCTGCGCCGACACGCTCAACGGCGATGTCTATTACGAAAGCGTCGATCTGCTCGACGCCTTCCACCCGCAGACCATCGTCGCGCACAGCCTCAACGGCGCACCGCTGCCGATCCGCAACGGCGCGCCGCTGCGGATGCGGATCGAGCGCCAGCTGGGCTACAAGCACGCCAAATATCTCACTGCGATCGAGGCGGTCGCCAGCCTCGAGGGCATCGGCGGCGGAGAGGGCGGTTATTGGGAGGATCGCGGCTACCAGTGGTACGCCGGAATCTGATCCGTCGCGCCGCGGGGCTTCGCGGCCCGCGCCCCTGCCCCCCCGGGCCCTGACCCCCGGGGCCCTGACCGTTGACTCGCGCGGCCAGAATGGCACACCGGACTAGGTCGCGCCGAATTCGAGGGGGATACGCCGACATATGTGGTTGCTGGACAAGTTTCTTGGCAGAGCGATCAAGCGCGGCCGATTGGTCGTTACCGATCATGACGGGAAGACCTACGAATACGGACCCGGCCCAGAGGGTATGGAACGCGGCCCGCTGCGCATCCGCCTGACGCACCGCAAGGCCGCCGCGCATATCGCCACCTACCCGCAGATGGGCGCGGGCGAGGCCTATATGTGGGGCTGGCTGGTGGTCGAGGAACCCCACGACATTCGCGACATGGTGCTGTTCGTGACCATGAACGCCAAAAAACTGGGCGATGCCTCGCTCCGCCCCAAGGGACCGCTGCGCAAGGCGCTCCAGCGCGCGATCGCCAAGCTCGACGGGATCAATCTGCGCGGCAGGGCGCGCAAGAACGCCGAGCACACCTACAACCTCACCCGCCGGCTCTACGAACTGTTCCTCGACGAGGACCGGCAATACACGATGGGCTATCACCGGACGACCGATGTCAGCCTGGAGAAGGCGCAGCTCGACAAGAAGGCGCATATCGCCGCCAAGCTCAACATCACGCCCGAGAACGGGCCGGGTATGCGCGTGCTCGACATCGGCTGCGGCTGGGGCGGGCTGGCGCTCTATCTCCACCGCACCTATGGCTGCGAGGTACTCGGGGTGGCGCTGGCGCCCGACCAGATCGCCTTCTGCAAGGAGCGCGCCGAGGCGGCGGGCGTGGCCGACAAGGTCCAATTCGAGCTGATGGATTACCGCGATGTCGAGGGCCAGTTCGACCGGATCACCTCGGTCGGGCTGCTCGAGCATGTCGGCACGGTGCATTATCCGCAGTTCTTCGCGCATACCAACAAGCTGCTGAAACCCGACGGGGTGATGTTCAGCCATTGCTGCGGCCGCGCCGGGCCGCCCGGCTTCACCGATGCCTGGACGCGCAAATACATCTTCCCCGGCGGCTATATCCCGGCGCTGTCCGAGCTGGTCACCCAGAGCGAGAGGTTCGGCTGGCAGGTGATGGATGTCGAGGCGATGCGGTTCCATTATTCGCACACGCTTGAGGAATGGTATCGCCGCACGGTGATGCACAAGGACGAGCTGGTCGAAATGTATGACGAGACCTTCTATCGCATGTGGCAGTTCTATCTCGCGGGCGCCGAGCAGAGCTTCCGCCATGGGATGATGGTCAATTGGCAGCTGGTCTATGTGAAGGACCGCGCCGCGATCCCGATGACGCGCGACTTCATGTACGAGGAGAGCGCCCGGCTGCGCGAGCTGGAGGAGCCGCCGGTGTGGCATCTCGATCCGGCGTTCAAGCAAGCCGCCGAATAGGACATGCTCCCGCTGCCGAAGCGGTTGAATTTCCACGCCTGCAACCCCACATTCCCGGTTCGAGACAAGTTGCAGGACGCATAGTTATGGCCGGTGGTTGGGCGCGCGATGGCGCGGTTCAGGATCAGATCGACGACACCATCTCCGACGCGGTGAAAGCCGCGCGCGCGGGCATGCCGGTGGGCGAGAGCGAACAATGGTGCGTCGAATGCGGCGAGGAAATCCCCGAGCGGCGGCGCGAGGCCCTGCCGGGGGTGAAGCGCTGCGTCGCCTGCCAGTCGGGGATCGATTCCAGCGCCCGCGCCTCGGGCATCAACCGCCGCGGCAGCAAGGACAGCCAGCTGCGCTGAGCCGGCCTAGAGGTCGGGCAGCGTCTGGCTGGCAAAGCCCCAGCCGGCGAGCGCTTTGCTCGCCGCGCGATCGGTGAGCTTCTTGGCATCGCCGATCGCGAACAGCGCGGCCCCCTCGATGGTCTTGAGCTCGTTCCAGGCGATCGGCGCCGCCACCGGCGCTCCGCTGCGCGCGCGCGCCGAATAGGGCAGCACCGCGGTGCTGCCGCGCTGGTTGCGCAGCCAGTCGATGAAGATCTTGCCCTTGCGCTTGGCCTTGCTCATCGTCGCGGTGAATCGCTCTGGCTCGGCGAGGCTGAGCGCCTCGGCGAAGCGCCGCGAAAAATCCTTGTGCGCGTCCCAATCATGGCCCAGGGTCAGCGGCACCACCACATGGATGCCCTTCCCCCCCGAGACCATCGCGAAGCTCACCAGCCCGAGATCGGCGAGCCGGTCGCGGATGTCGCTCGCCGCGCTCTTCACATCGCCAAAACCCAGGCCCTCGTCGGGGTCGAGATCGAACACCATCCGGTCGGGCCGTTCGACCGCGGTGCTGCGCGAACCCCAGCCGTGGAACTCGATCGTCCCCATCTGGACGCATTGCAGCAGCCCCCGGACGTCCTCGACATAGAGATAGTCCTCGCTGCCGCCATCCTTCTCGGTGATCGCCACGGCGTGGACCGCATCGCCCAGCGCGCCGCTGTCGTGCTTCTGGAAGAAGCATTTCTTCGCGCGCCCCTGCGGGCAGCGCACCAGGCTGACCGGGCGCTCGCTCGCCCAGGGCAGCATGAGCGGCGCCACCGCCTCGTAATAATCGGCGAGCTCGCCCTTGGTCTCGCCGCTGTCGGGGAAGATCACCCGCTCGCGGCTGCTGATCGCGACCCTGACCGCGGCCTCGGGGACCTCCTCGGCGCGTTCGGGCGTCACCGAGTCGGCGGGCTTGTCGCTCCGCAGACCCAGAAAGCTGCCGTGGCGGACGTTGCCGTCGGCGGTGAATTCGGCGAAACCGATCTCGGCGACCAGATTGGGAGTGACCCAGCTCACCTTGCGGCTCGAAGCCTTGTCGACCTCGGCGGGCGGGGGCTTGCGCGCCAGCCGCTTCAACTTCGCCGCCAGCTCCTCCATCGTGTCCTGCGAGAAGCCGGTCCCGACATTGCCCTTGTAAACCAGTTCGCCACCCTCGTGCTGCGCCAGCAGCAGCGAGGCGAAGGGCCGCGCCTTGGCGGATGACGCCTTCCAGCCGATCACCACGAATTCCTGCCGCTTGGTGCATTTGACCTTCACCCAGGATTTCGACCGGCGCGAGGCGTAGCGCCCGTCGATGGTCTTGGAGATGATCCCCTCCTGGCAGGCGCCGCACATCGCGCGGTAGAGCTTTTCCCCCGCGCCGATGACATGGTCGGCGACATGCAGCGGCGGCGGAGCATCGCCGAGCAGCGCCTCGAGCCGCTCCTTGCGTTCGATATTGGGCAGCTCGGCCAGATCCTCGCCCCCCAGCTCGAGCAGGTCGAAGGCGTGGTAGATCAGCGTATCGCCCTGGCCCTGCTCGCCATGCCCGCGTTTGAGCAGTCCCTGCAGCGCCGAGAAATCGGGATTGCCAGCCTTGTCGTTGGCGACGATCTCGCCATCGATCAGGCAGGCGGGCAGATCGAGCGCGGCGATGGCCTCGACCAGCGGGGCGAACTTGTCGGTCCAGTCCTTGCCGTTGCGGGTGTAGACCCGCACCTCCTTGCCCTTCGCCGCCACCAGCGCGCGATAGCCGTCGAACTTGATCTCGTGCATCCAGCGATTGCCCGTCGGCACGGCATCGACCAGCGTGGCGAGTTGCGGCTTGCGGAAGCTCGGCAGCGCAGCGGGCTTGCCGCTCTTGCGCTTCGGCTTGGCCTTGGCCGAATTGCGCGAGGAGGCCTTCTCCATCTGCGCGAGGAAGGCGTCGTCCTTCTTCCCCGCGAGCTCGTATTCGCCCTGCTTGTCCGCCGCGATCTCCGCCATCGCGCGCCCGGTCAGCACGCTGGTCAGCTCGCGCTGCACCAGCGCGTCGCCCTCCTGCGCGTGATCGTCCTGCAGCTTGCGCAGCAGCCAGTTCTCGCGCTTCTCGCCCGGCTTGCCCTTGAGCCGGATCAGCAGCCATTCGCCCTTCATCCGCTCGCCCTCGAGGCAGAAGTGGAGATGGCCCTTGTCGATGTCCGAGGCGCTCTTGCCCGCGATCGGCGCCCAGGTCCCGCGGTCCCACAGCATCACCGTTCCGCCGCCATATTCGCCCTTGGGGATCGTGCCCTCGAACGCGGCGTAGGACATCGGGTGGTCCTCGGTCCGCACCGCCAGCCGCTTGATATCGGGATCGGGCGACGGGCCCTTGGTCACCGCCCAGCTCTTGAGCACCCCGTCGATCTCGAGCCGCAGATCCCAGTGCAGCCTTGTGGCATCGTGCTTCTGGACGATGAACAGATCGCCGCCCGCGCTGGGCTCGGGCTTGCCCGCGGGCTCGGGCGTCTTTCCGAAATCACGCTTGGAATTGTAGCTGGCGAGAGGATCGGGGCGAGCCATGGGATCAGGCGGTCTTCTTCTTGCTGGCCGCAGGCTTCGCTTTGGGCTTGGCCCCGCCCTTCTCGGCCGCGACCGACTTCTTGAGCGCCGCCATAAGATCGATGACATTGCCGCCAGCGGCCCCGGCGGGTTCGTCGACCTCCTCGAGGATCCGCTTGCCGTCCTTGGCCTTGGCCTTCTTGTCGATCAGCTTGCGCAGCGC
>JAHJWA010000009.1 GCA_018828205.1 Alphaproteobacteria bacterium | reverse complement strand
CGTGCGCTTGATCAGATCGCCGACCATCTTTTCCAGATCGGAGCGGCTGATCGTCTCGACCAGATGCAGCGGGGTGGAGCTGCCGCCTTCCATGCGCGCGGTGATGAAGGGCAGGTTGACCTCGGTGGTTGCCGCCGAGGACAGCTCGATCTTGGCCTTTTCGGCAGCTTCCTTGAGACGCTGGAGCGCAAGCTTGTCCTTGCGCAGATCCATGTTCTCCTTCTTCTCGAACTGGTTGGCGAGATATTCGACGATCGCGCTGTCGAAATCCTCGCCGCCGAGGAAGGTGTCGCCATTGGTCGACTTCACCTCGAAGACGCCGTCGCCGATCTCGAGCACGGACACGTCGAAGGTCCCGCCGCCGAGATCGTAGACCGCGATGGTCTTGCCCTCGTCCTTGTCCATCCCATAGGCGAGCGCGGCCGCGGTCGGCTCGTTGATGATGCGCAGCACCTCGAGACCGGCGATCTGGCCGGCGTCCTTGGTGGCCTGACGCTGGGCGTCGTTGAAATAGGCGGGGACGGTGATGACCGCCTGGGTGACGGTTTCGCCGAGATAGCTTTCCGCCGTCTCTTTCATCTTCTGCAGGATGAAGGCCGAGACCTGGCTCGGGGAATAATCCTCGCCGCCCGCTTCGACCCAGGCGTCGCCGTTCTTGCCCTTGACGATGTCATAGGGGACGAGATCCATGTCCTTCTTGGTCATGGGGTCGTCGAAGCGGCGCCCGATCAGGCGCTTGATCGCGAACAGGGTGTTGTCGGGGTTGGTGACCGCCTGGCGCTTCGCCGGCTGGCCGATCAGGCGCTCGCCGTCCTTGGTGAAGGCGACGATCGAGGGCGTGGTGCGCGCGCCTTCGGAATTCTCGATGACCTTGGGTTTGCCCCCGTCCATAACCGCGATGCAGCTGTTGGTGGTGCCGAGGTCGATACCGATAACTTTGCTCATGGATTCCCCATCTTCGTCTATTGATTGGACGCCGCTCGGTGGGCCCCCCGGAAACGGCGGAACCTTTCGGCGGCTCGGTTACCTCGAGGATATAGGAGCGCATTTTCTTGGCACAAGGGACGCGCGCCGCTAGAAAACGCACCGCAGTTTTGAGGAAATTTTCAATGTTGAAGCCGCTTTACGCCGTCCTTCTGCTCATCGGTGCCGGGCTTGGTCTGGCCGCCTGTTCGGAGAGTGCCGACACCCCGGTCGAAGAGGCCGCGCCCGAGGATAACTCCGGGCTGGCGATCACCAATGGCCGCATGATGCTTCCCCCGGTGGCGGGCAATCCGGCGGCGGTCTATTTCGACATCGCCTATGATGGCGATGCCGAGGCAAGGCTCGCCAGCGCCTATGTCGAAGGCGCGGAACGCGCGGAACTGCACGACATGTCGGAATCGGGCGGATCGATGACGATGGGCGAGATGGCGCCGCTGGCGCTTCAACCGGGCGAAAGCGCAAGGTTCGAACCGGGCGGCAGACATGTCATGGCCTTCGATCTGTCCCCCGAACTGGTCGCGGGCGGAACCACCGAAGTCACGCTCACCCTGGCGAGCGGCGACAAGCACAGCTTCGAGGCAGAGATTCGCTCGGCGGGCGACGCCCGCTGACCGCAGCCCGGTCCGAATCGCCCGCACCCTGCCCCATCGGCGGCGAGCGGGCTCTGACAGCGGGTGAGGTCGGCATCGCGCGTTCGGTGTTCGGCGACGCGCTCGATTGCGGCCCGGTGCGGATCAGACGCCGCAAATGGTTTCCGTTCCAGCCCAGGGCGGTGACCATGGCGCCGCGCGGGCATCTGCATTTTCACCCGCTTGGCAGCGGTTATTGCGACGATTTCTCGCGCGAGAGCGTGATCCGGCAGGGCTTGCTGGTGCATGAGCTGACGCATGTCTGGCAGACCCAGACGCGGGGCGAATGGTATCTGGTCACCCACCGCATGCCCTGGGCGCGCTACGATTACAGTCTCAAGCCGGGCTGGAGCCTCGAACGCTATGGGATCGAGCAACAGGCCGAAATCGTGAAACACGCCTTCTGGCTGCGGAATGGCGTGCGACTGGCCGGCGCAGACGATGCGGCAGCCTACGACCTGCTCGTGCGCTTCGAAGGCGCAGGATAATTCCGCTCAATGCCGACAGCGAAAGGCCCCGCCCGGATCAATCCGGACGGGGCCTTTGCAAATGGTGCTGCGGTGAAGCTTAGCGGCGCGGATCGACCGGATAGCCCCGGGTGCCGAAGCAGTCGTCGTCGAGATAGCCGTCGCGGCCATAGCCATCGCAGCCATCGTTCTTGTCGACGAAATAGCCGCCGAGACCACCGGCAGCGCCACCGGCCAGAGCGTAGCGAACGACATCGCCACCAGTGAGCGCGGCCAGACCGGCGCCGGCGACGGCACCGATACCGGCGCCCTCGGCAGCGTAGTTCTCGGCGCAGGCGCCGAGGCTCATGGTCGACATAGCGAGCGCGGGAACGAGCAGCAGTTTGGTCTTCATGTTTGTTCTCTCCGTTTGAACCCTGTTGCGCCAATTACGGACGGAGCGCGCCGGGGTTCCCCAGCAATCCTGCGGAGAGCTACAAACTCGCCAGATCGGGCAGGTTGTTCTTGTCGAGCGTGGTAGAGCGGTCGGGGAGGGGATATTTGAGCCCGTTCGCGCAGTTGAACAGCACCACCTCGTCGTCGGCCTCGACCCATCCCTGCGCGACGGCTTCGCGCCAGGCTGCCAGCGTCGCGCCGCCTTCGGGGCAGAGCAGCATGCCGTCCTGCAAGGCGCTTTCGGCAGTGGCGCGCAGCAGCGCCTCTTCCTCGACCGCGATCGCCCTGCCGCCGCTTTCGCGGACGGCCCGGAGGATCAGGAAATCCCCCACCGCCTTGGGAACGCGGATCCCTGCGGCGACGGTATGGGCATTCTCCCAGCGCTCGGCGTGCTCCTCGCCCGCCTCGAAAGCGCGGACGATCGGCGCGCAGCCGCTCGCCTGCACCGCGAACATCTTGGGGCGTTCCGAACCGATCCAGCCGAGCTGTTCGAGCTCGTCGAAGGCCTTCCACATGCCGATCAGCCCGGTGCCGCCGCCGGTGGGGTAGAAGATCGCCTTGGGCAGCCGCCAGCCCAGCTGTGCGGCGAGTTCGAGCCCCATCGTCTTCTTGCCCTCGATCCGATAAGGCTCCTTGAGGGTCGAGAAATCGAACCACAGACCCTCGGCGGCACCCTTCGCCACGATCGCGCCGCATTCATCGATCAGCCCGTTGACCCGGTAGACCCGCGCGCCCTGCGCGGCGATCTCGCGGACATTGATCTCGGGCGTGTCGTCCGGACACAATACCACGGTCTCGATCCCCGCCCGGGTGGCATAGGCGGCAAGCGCCGCACCGGCATTGCCGTTGGTCGGCATCGCGATCCGTTTGACGCCCAGTTCCTTGGCCATCGCCACCGCCATCACCAGGCCGCGCGCCTTGAAACTGCCGGTAGGCAGCCGCCCCTCGTCCTTGACCAGCACCTTGGGCCCGCCCGATCTAGGGATCGGGATCAAGGGGGTCTCGATCTCGCCGAGGCTGACGATGCTGTGCGTTTTGCGCACCGGGAGCAGTTCACGCCAACGCCACAGATCGGTGGGCCGCGCCGCGAGCGTGTCGCGCGACAGCGCCTTACCCAGCGCCGCCAGATCGTAGCGCACCAGCAACGGTCGGCCGGCCTGAGACAATCCGTGAAGCCGGTCGGCCTCATAGCGCTCGCCGGTCAGCGAGCATTCGAGGTGGGTGACGAAGGTCTCGCGATCTTCGTCCAGATTGCCTGTCGCTGTCATCGAAGCGGTCAGTCCGGTTTCTTGGCCACAGCCACCATTGCGGGACGCAGCAGGCGATCCTTGATCATGTAGCCGGCCTGCATTTCCTGCACGATCGTGCCGGGCTCGTGATCGTCCGAGGGCACTTCCATCATCGCCTGATGCTGGTTGGGATCGAGCGGCAGCCCCTTGGCGGCGATGCGAGTGATACCGTGCTGACCGAACACCTTGTCGAGTTCGCGCTGGGTCGCCTCGATACCGGCGATGAAGCCCTTCATCTTTTCGTCCTCGCGGAACTCGGTCGGGACCGAATCGACCGCGCGGCCGAGATTGTCGGCCACGCTCAAAATGTCGCGGGCGAAGCCGGTCGCGGCGTAATTGCGCGCGTCCTGGACATCCTTCTCGGCGCGGCGACGGACATTCTGCGCATCGGCCTTGGCGTAGAGCACATCCTGCTTGGCCGCCTCGAGATCGCCGCGCAGCGAATCCAGCGCTTCGCTCAGCGAATCCTCGCCGTTCTGGTCATCAACTTCGGAATCATCTTCCAGACCGTCGTCACGGAATTCCTCCGGTACGCCCGCCAGTTCCTTCTCCACCGCGGCGTCGCGCGGCTTGCTCTTGTTCTCGTCGCTCACGAAATTTCCCGTTCTATCCGATACGTTTGCCCAGCTGTCGGGCCGTGAAGTCTACCATGGGCACGACTCGGGCGTAATTCAACCGAGTCGGGCCGATCACGCCGAGCACGCCGACCACCTTGCCGTCGCGGTCGCGATAGGGTGCGGCGATCACCGAGGAACCCGAAAGCGAGAACAATCGGTTCTCGCTGCCGATGAAGATCCGGGTCGCTTCGGCATGGCGCGCGTTCTCGAGCAGTTCCGCGACCGATTGCTTGCTTTCGAGATCGTCGAGCAGCGAGCGCACCCGCTCGATGTCGGAGAGCGCGGCATCGTCGAGGAGCTTGGCCTGGCCGCGGACGATCAGCACCGGCCGCTCGGCGGCATCCTGCGACCAGGTGGCAAGCCCGCGCGAGACGAGGTCGCGGCTGGCATCGTCGAGCGCGGTGCGGCCGGTGGCGATCTCGTGTTCGATATTCCGCGAGGCTTCGGCGAGCGTACGCCCGGCGCTCCGCGCGGTGAGATAATTGCTAGCCTGTTCGAGCGAGGTCCCCAGCGCCGCCGCCGAGAGCGCGAGGATGCGGTTCTCGACATGGCCGTCCTCCGCCACCAGCACCGCGAGCACGCGATTGGCGTCGAGCGCGGTCAACGAGATCTGCGCCAGCCTCGATTCGCGCGGCGGCACCATCACCATCCCGGCCGCGCCCGAGAGGTCCGACAGCAGCGCGCTGGTCTGTTCGAGCGCGCGCTCGATCGGTCCCGGCTGGGCGATACGCTGCTCGATCGCGGCGCGCTCGCGCTCGGTCGGCTCGCCCACCTGCATCATCGCGTCGACGAACAGCCGCAGCCCGGTCTCGGTCGGCATCCGACCTGCGCTGGTGTGCGGCGCCGAGAGCAGGCCGCGCTGTTCGAGTTCGGCCAGCACCGAGCGGATCGAGGCGGGCGAGAGGTTGAGGCCCCTGTCGCTGGAGAGCGTCTTCGAGCCCACCGGCTGGCCGCTGTCGAGATAGCCCTCGACCACCAGCCGGAAGATGTCGCGCGCGCGATCGGTCAGTTCGGTGAGCGGGGGCGAGGCCATGTCAGCGTATCTAGACACATCGCTTGCGCCCTCAAGCCCCAAGCGCCTATCGGCTCGGCACGATCACCCGCGCATCGTGCGCGCCAGACCCCATGCGGAGACTTCCATGCGACCTTCAGGACGTGCGCCCGACGAAATGCGCGCCATCACCATCGAGACCGGCTTCACCAAACATGCCGAGGGCTCGTGCCTGATCAGCTTCGGCGACACCCGCGTGCTGTGCACCGCCAGCGTGGAGGATCGCACCCCGCCATGGCTGCGCGGCAAGGGCCAGGGCTGGGTCACCGGCGAATATTCGATGCTCCCGCGCGCCACCCACACCCGCGGCGACCGCGAGGCCGCGCGCGGCAAGCAGTCGGGCCGGACGCAGGAAATCCAGCGGTTGATCGGGCGCAGCCTGCGTTCGGTGGTCGATCTCAAGAAGCTGGGCGAGCGCCAGATCACGCTGGATTGCGACGTGATCCAGGCGGATGGCGGGACCCGCACCGCGGCGATTTCGGGCGCCTGGGTGGCGCTGCGGATCGCGGTGGACGGGCTGATGAAGAGCGGCGCGATCAGCCACGATCCGATCCTCTCCAAGATCGCCGCGGTATCCTGCGGCATCTATCAGGGCACGCCGGTGCTCGATCTCGACTACCCCGAGGATTCCAACGCCGAGGCGGATGCCAATTTCGTCCTGCTCGAGGGCGGCAAGATCGCCGAGGCGCAGGCCACCGCCGAGGGCGCGGCCTATGACGAGGAAGGCCTGCTGCGCCTGCTGCGCCTGGCCCGGATCGGCTGCGACCGCATCTTCGCGGCGCAGGAGGAGGCCGTAAAGCGGTGACCCGCCGTCTCGGCCCCGGCTCGCTGGTGATCGCCACGCACAATGCGGGCAAGCTGAAGGAAATTGCGGCGCTGCTCGAGCCCTACGGGCTTAAATGCCTGTCGGCCGGGTCGCTGGGACTGCCAGAGCCGGCCGAGACGGGCACGACCTTCGTCCAGAACGCGCTGCTGAAAGCGCATGCCGCGGCGGAAGCCTCGGGCATCGTCGCTCTGGCCGACGACAGCGGGCTTGCGGTCGAGGCGCTGGGCGGACGGCCCGGGGTCTACACCGCCGACTGGGCCGAGCGGCAATGGTTCGAAGGCTCCGCCGGGCGCGACTGGTTCATGGCGATGGGCAAGGTCGAGGGCATGCTGCAGGAGCGCGGGCCCGATGTCTCGCGCGCCGCTGCCTTCCATTGCGTGCTGGCGCTGGCCTGGCCCGATGGCGAGAGCGCGGTCTACGAGGGCCGCGCGCCCGGCAGCCTGACCTGGCCGCCGCGTGGGAAACTCGGGTTCGGCTACGATCCGGTCTTCGTGCCCGAGGGGATGCAGCGGACCTTTGCCGAGCTGGAACCCGAAGAGAAGCACCGGATCAGCCACCGCGCCGATGCTTTCGCGAAGCTGGTCGCCGAGCAGTTCGGCTGAGCGCGCAAACCTTTCAGAAGGCGCGGGCACCCCAGACATTGCCCGCGGGGTAATAGCGGCACACCAGCACGTCGTTGCCGCGCGCGGTGACCATGGCGCAGCCGACCTCGCGCGTGTCGCGCCAGACGATCTGGGTGTAATGTCCGACATCGGCCCAGTTTCCGGTGCGCGAGACGTCGGGAAAGGCGCCGTGGCGGTAATGCTCGCGCTCGGCGAGGAACATCCCGACCATGGTCTCGACATCCCAGGCGCCTGCGGTGCCCATCCACAGGTTCTCGCCCGTGCCTTGGCGGCTCGCCCCCTCGGCGTGTTCGAGAACGCCGCGCTGTCCCAGCGAGTGCGCCCACTCGGCGGCTTCTCGTTCGAGATGCGCGTTCCATTTCAGGCCCGGCAGCCGCAGCCGCTCGCGCTCGGCATTGTGGCTCCCGAGGACGCGCGAGGCAAACCCGTTTTGCCGGTGGAATCCGTAGGCGGCGTACTGCAACCCGGCCTCCCGATCGGCCTCGCCGCTGCCCCGCCACGAGGCTTCGCTTGCGAACAGGGGCGCAGCCGTGGCACATATGAATGCGATGGCGCTGCCGAGCAGCGAAAATTTCCCGATCCGTCCCATTCGCTCGAAATTGCGTCCGGCACGTTAAGATTCGCTGAAGGAATTCATGGCGAGAGCCCTCTACATCCACTGGCCGTTCTGTCTGGCGAAGTGCCCCTATTGCGACTTCAACAGCCATGTCCGCGAGACAATCGTGCAATCCCAATGGGAAGAGGCGCTGCTGGCGGATCTGCGCCACGAGGCACAGGCGGCTGGCGGCGAACAGCTCGAGAGCATTTTTTTCGGCGGCGGCACCCCCAGCCTGATGCCGCCGGTGCTGGTCGCGCGGCTGCTGGACGAGGCGGAGCGTCTCTGGGGATTCGCGCCCGGGATCGAGATCACCCTGGAAGCGAACCCGTCGTCGGTCGAGGCGGCGAATTTCGCCGCGCTCGCCGGAGCCGGGGTCAACCGCGTCTCGCTCGGGGTGCAATCCTTCGAGGATGAGGCGCTGCGCTTCCTTGGGCGCCTGCACGGCGCCGTCGAGGCGGTTGCCGCCATCGAAGTGGCGCAGCGCCATTTCGCGCGGGTGTCCTTCGATCTGATCTATGCCCGCCCGGGTCAGGACGAGGCTGCGTGGCGCGACGAACTGGCGCGCGGGCTCGCCTTCGGGACAGGCCATCTCTCGCTCTACCAGCTGACGATCGAGGCCGCGACGCGCTTCGCCACCGATGTCCGCCGCGGCGTGTTCACCCCGCTCGACGACGAACGCGCGGCGGATCTGTTCGCGCTGACCCGCGAGATGACCGCTGCCGCCGGTCTGCCCGCTTACGAGATCAGCAACCACGCGCGCCCCGGCGAGGAGAGCCGCCACAATCTCGCCTATTGGCGCTACCGCGATTACGCCGGGATCGGCCCGGGTGCGCATGGCCGGCGCGGCGGGATGGCGACCATGCGGCACCGCAAGCCCGAGAACTATCTGGCGGCGATCGAGCTTTCGGGTCACGGCCTCGTCGAGGAGCGCGCGCTGACCCGCGCGGGACAGGCGACCGAGGCGCTGCTGATGGGGCTACGATTGCGCGAAGGCGTCGATTGCGCAGACCTGACCTCACGGTTCGGCTTTGCCCGCGACGAGCTGATCGACGGAAGCAAGCTCGCGCTGCACCGTGATCTCGGGCTCGTCGCAACGGCGGGCACGCGGATCGTGGTGACCGATGCCGGCATGCCGCTGCTCGATGCGCTGCTCGGCGATCTGGTCGCCGGCGAATTGGTGGCGGCGTGACGCGCGCGGCGTTGCTGGCTGCCTGGCACGAGCATCTCGCGCAGACCCGCCGCCGTTCGCCGCACACGGTGCGCGCCTATTGCGCCGCGGCGCAGCGGCTGGTGCAGCGGCTCGAGCTCGACAGTTGGGCCGCGGTCGCGCGGCTCGATACCGTGGCGCTGCGCGGGCAGCTCGCCGGTCGCCGCGCCGAGGGGCTTTCCAACGCCTCCGCGGCGCGCGAGTTGTCGGCGCTGAAGGGTTTCGTCGGCTTTGCGCGCGAGCAGGCGGGGGCGCCCGGAGCCGGCGGGCCGCGGCTGCGCGGACCGCGGATCAAGAAGGGCCTGCCCCGCCCCGTCACCCCCGACGAGGCGGTGAACATGGCGGACACCGTCCATGCAATGGCCGCCGAGGACTGGATCGGCGCGCGCGACCGCGCGGTGCTGCTGCTGCTCTATGGCGCGGGGCTGCGGATCGCCGAGGCGCTGTCGCTTCGGCTCGGCGACCTGCCGCTGGGCGAGCGCCTGTCGGTGACCGGCAAGGGCGGCAAGCAGCGCGTGGTGCCAATCCTGCCGATCGTGGCCGAGGCGGTGGCGGATTACGCGGCAAAACAGCCCTTCCCGCTCGACGCGGAGGATAGGTTGTTCCGCGGCGCGCGCGGCGGCGTGCTGTCGCAGGGCGTGGTGCAGAAGGCGACCGCGCGCGCGCGCATCATGCTTGGACTGCCCGCCACCGCGACACCGCATGCGCTGCGACACAGTTTCGCAACCCATCTGCTGGGCGCCGGCGCCGATCTGCGCAGCCTGCAGGAACTGCTGGGCCATGCCAGCCTGGGTTCCACGCAGATCTACACCCGGGTGGATGCCGCCAGCCTGCTGGCAACCTATCGCGACGCGCATCCACGCGAGCGGAGCTGAAGCGGGATCAGTCCTCGCGAGGTTTCCAGGTCGCGACCCGGTAGAGGTAATAGGCCAGCATCAGCGCCACCGAGCCGACGATGATCAGGCTCGCCGTCCCCTCGTAGCGCTCGATCAGCGGCGCCAGCCAGCGGCCGCCCTGAACCAGCAGCGCATTCCAGATCAGCGAACCGGCAAAGGTGAAGGTCAGGAACTTGCCCAGCGGCATATGCGACAGTCCCGCGGGCAGCGAAACGATGGTGCGCAGGATCGGCGAGAAGCGCAGGAAAAAGATCACCCAGTGGCCGTGACGGTTAAAGAATTCCGCCGATTTCTCGACCTCTTCGAAGGTAACGGTGAACCAGCGCCCGTGGCGCGCGATGAAGGGCGCGAGGCGCTCGTAACCGAATTTGTGGCCGATCCAGTACCAGAAGCAATTCCCCGCGGTGGTGCCCAGGGTCGCGATAGCCACCAGCGGCCAGTAGGACAGTTCGCCACGCGCCACGAGCACTCCCGCGATGCCGAGGATCACCTCCGACGGGATCGGCGGGATGACGTTCTCGAGCGCCATCAGCAGAAAAATGCCGAAATAGCCGCCGCGAGACACGGCATCGAGGATCAGATCATGCATATGAGTTCCAGATCGCGGCGGATTGCTGTCGGGGCTAGCTACGGGCTAGTCGGGCGTCGATGGCATCCCAAATGCGTGCGGCGGTATCGGTTCCGTTGAAGCGGTCGATCGCGACGATCCCGGTCGGACTGGTGACGTTGATCTCGGTCAGCCATTTGCCGCCGATCACGTCGATTCCGACGAAAACCAGACCGCGGCGTTTGAGCTCGGGGCCCATCGCGGCACAGATTTCCTCCTCGCGCGGTGTCAGACCGGCGGCCTCGGCATAGCCGCCCTGGGCGAGGTTGGAGCGGAACTCGCCCTCGCCCGGCTTGCGGTTGATCGCGCCGGCGAACTCGCCGTCGACCAGCACGATCCGCTTGTCGCCCTCGGCCACCTCGGGAAGGAAGGGCTGGACCATATGCGGCTCGGGCCAGGTCTGGTTGAAGACCTCGAACAGCGCGGACAGGTTGGTTCCGGCCTCGTCCACGAGGAAGATCGCCTTGCCGCCATTGCCGTGCAGCGGTTTGACCACCACCGCGCCGTGCTGCGCGTGGAAGGCGCGGACATCCTCGATGCTGCGCGCGATCAGCGTCGGCGGCATGAAGCGCGCGTAATCGAGCACGAACATCTTTTCGGGCGCGTTGACCACCTCGCGCGGATCGTTGACCACCAGCGTCTCGCCGCGCAGCCGGTCGAGGATCAGCGCGGCGCTGATATAGCCCAGATCGAACGGCGGATCCTGCCGCATCAGCACCACATCGACATCGCGCGCCAGATCGATCCGGCGGCGCTCGCCGATGGTGAAATGATCGCCCTCGACCCGCTGCACCGTCACCGGCGCGGCATGCGCGGTGATCTTGCCGCGCGGGCTGCCATCGCTTTCCCAGGCGAGCGAGCCGACATCGTAATGGAACAGCGGATGCCCGCGCGCCTGCGCGGCCTCCATCAGCGCGAAGGAGGAATCTCCGGCGATCTTGATCGATGCCATCGGGTCCATCTGGACGGCGACGCGTAGGCTCATGGGGACTACCTCGAATATAGCGGTTCGGTATGGCAAAGCCTCAGGGCTGCCAGGCGTTGGCGATGTGGCGTGGCAGGCAGCCCGGCGCAAGGAGGATGACGTCGATCCTTATATCCTCGCCCTCGCCGGCGTAATTGTGCGCAACGCATTCAACCGCCGCCGCCACCCGGCTCAGCCGGCGCTCGTCGATCGCGAAATCGAGCTCGGCCCGGTTGCGGCGGTATTTGACCTCGACGAAGGCGACCAGCGATCCGCGCCGCGCGACCAGGTCGATCTCGCCGCGCGGGGTCTTCACTCTTGTGGCGAGGATCCGCCAGCCCTTCGCCCGCAGCCAAAGCCCGGCGCGTCTCTCTCCCTCGCGCCCGCTCCGCTCGGCGAGCTGGCGCTTCATCCGCGTTTGAGCTCCATCGCCCGGGCGTAGAGCATTTTCCGATCGAGCCCGGTGGCCTTGGCGACCTGCGCGACCGCCTGCGACGCCTTGCTGGTCTCGAGCGCCTCGAGCAGCAGCGCATCGGCATCCGCCGCGCTGGCCTTCTGGTCGGACGGTGGCCCGATCAGCAGCACGATCTCGCCCTTGGGGGGATGCGCCTCGAACCAGCCGATCAGCCCCTCGGCGGGCCCGCGGCGCAGTTCTTCGTGCATTTTGGTCAGCTCGCGTGCCACCGCGATTTCGCGGTCGGGGAGCACCTCACCGATCGCGAGCAGCGATTTGGTCAGCCGCGGCGCGGTCTCGTAGAAGATCAGCGTGGTGTCAATAGGCGCCAGCTCGGCCAGCACGTCGCGCCGCGCCTTGTCCTTGCTCGGCAGGAAGCCTGCGAACAGAAAGCGGTCGTTGGGCAGGCCCGAGACGCTCAGCCCGGCGATCGCGGCGCAGGGGCCGGGCAGCACGGTGACCGCAATTCCCTCCTCGCGGCAATCGTTGACCAGTCGATAGCCCGGGTCGGAGACCAGCGGGGTGCCCGCATCGCTCACCAGCGCTACCGCGCGGCCGCGCATCGAGTCCACCAGGCGGTCGCGGTCGCGGTGTTCGCTGTGGTCGTCGTAGCGCCACAGCGGCTTGGAGATGCCGAGATGCTTCATCAGTTTCCCGGTCACCCTTGTGTCCTCGCAGGCGACGCCGTCGCAGCGCCGCAGCACATCGGCGGCGCGCATGGTGATATCCCCGAGATTGCCAATCGGGGTCGCAACGATATAGAGCCCGGGTTCAAGAGGTTCGGGCACGGAAGATGCGGTTTCGCTCACGGCGAACCCATGAACCAGCTATGAGGGATGCGGCAAGGATGAAGCGCTTTACAATCACCCGCCGGCAGATCGCCGTGACCGGACTGGCGGCGCTTCTGGGCGCCTGCTCAATCATTCCGAAGAGCGGGGAACCCGTCAGCCGTCCGGTCGAGACCCCGACGCCGATGCCGAGCGAGACCGCGCTTCCCGATGACGAAACCCATCACCGGATCGCACTGCTGGTGCCGATGGCAGGCGACAATGGCGCAGTCGGCCAGTCGATCGCCAATGCTGCGACGATGGCGCTGCTCGACACCGATGCAGGCAATCTGCGGATCACGACATACGACACGTCGGGCGACGCCCGCGATGCCGCGCGCCGCGCGATCGCCGATGGCAACAAGCTGATCCTGGGCCCGCTGATGGGCGGCAACGTCGGCGCGGTGCTGGCCGAGGCGCGCCCCGCCGACGTCCCGCTGATCTCCTTCTCGAACGATGCGGCGATCGCTTCGCCCGATGTCTTCGTCATGGGGCATATTCCCGAACAGTCGATCCGCCGCTCGGTACAATATGCCCGCAGCCAAGGCGCGCGCGATTTCGCGGTGATCGCGCCCGACGGCGAATACGGCCGCCGCGCCGAAGCGGCGCTGCAGGGTGCGGTCCAATCCTATGGCGGGCGGGTAACCGGCGCCGAACGCTACGCCCGCGTCAACACCTCGATCATGTCGGCAGCCGAGCGGCTGCGCAGCCGGGGCTGCTACGACACCGTGCTGATCGCAGACGGACCGCGGCTGGCGCAACAGGCGGCGGGGCGCGTCGGGGGCGCGAACACCCGCATCCTCGGTACCGAGCTGTGGAGCGGCGAGGTCGCGGTAACCCGCGCTCCCTCGCTCAAGGGCGCGATCTTCTCCGCGGTTTCGGACAATCGCTACCGCCGCTTCGTCGACAGCTACGAGGCGCGTTTTGGCGGTCAGCCCTATCGTATTTCCACGCTCGGCTACGACGCCGTGCTGCTCGCGCTGCGCGTGGCACAGGACTGGCGCGTGGGCCGCGACTTTCCGACCGCCAGCCTGCGCGACAGCGGCGGCTTCCTCGGTCTCGACGGGGCGTTTCGCTTCGAGTCCAATGGTGTGGTCGAGCGCAGCTTCGAAGTGCGCGAAATCCGTGATGGTGAGGTGGTGATCGTCGATGCGGCACCGACGCGCTTCGAGGATTGAGTTTGTCCGGCAACACTGACGATAAGAGCGCTCATTCGCTTGCCGCCGGGGAAACGCGCGCGATATGGCGGTTCCATGTCTGACGATCTGTTCGAAAACACCCCCGCCTCCAGCGGCGATTACGACGCATCCTCGATTGAGGTGCTCGAAGGGCTCGAGCCGGTCCGGCGGCGTCCGGGCATGTATATCGGCGGGGTCGACGACCGCGCGCTGCACCATCTCGTCGCCGAAGTGCTCGACAATGCGATGGACGAGGCGGTGGCGGGGCACGCCACGCGGATCGAGCTGCGGTTGGACGAGAACAACCGGGTCACGGTGTCCGACAACGGCCGCGGTATTCCGGTGGCCGAGCATCCCAAATATCCGGGCAAGTCGACGCTCGAGGTGATCCTCTCGACGCTCCACTCGGGCGGCAAGTTTTCGGGCAAGGCCTATGCCACCAGCGGCGGGCTGCACGGGGTCGGGATCAGCGTGGTCAACGCTTTGTCGAGCCACACCCGCGTCGAGGTCGCGCGGGACCGGCAGCTCTACGCGCAGGAGTTCGCGCGCGGGGAATCGCTGGGTCCCATCGAGGAGCTTGGCCCCACCCCCAACCGCCGCGGCACCACCGTCGCCTTTACCCCCGACACCGAAATCTTCGGCGACCGCGCCTTCAGCGCCAAGCGCTTGTTCAAGCTGACCCGCTCCAAGGCCTATCTCTTCGCCGGCGTCGAGATCCGCTGGAAATGCGCCGCCAGCCTCGCCACCGAAGAAGTGCCCGAGGAAGCGACCTTCAAATTCCCGGGCGGGCTCTCCGACCATCTCGCCGAGCAGATCGGTGAGCGCCCCTGCGTGACCGCGCAGCCTTTCGCCGGGCGTCATGATTTCGCCGCCGGCGAGGACGGCATCTCGCAGGGCCGCGCCGAATGGGCGATCGCCTGGCCGCTCTATTCGGACGGCTCGACCAGCTGGTATTGCAACACCGTGCCCACCCCCGACGGAGGCACCCACGAACAGGGGCTGCGCGCCGCGCTGGCCAAGGGGCTGCGCGCCTTCGGCGAACTTACGGGCACCAAGAAGGCCAAGGACATCAGCGCCGACGATGTGATGACCGGCGCCGAGGTGATGCTCAGCGTCTTCATCCGCGAACCGCAGTTCCAGAGCCAGACCAAGGACCGGCTGACCTCGCCAGAGGCCGCGCGGCTGGTCGAGAGCGCGATGCGCGACCACTTCGACCATTTCCTCTCGGACAATATGGAGCGCGGCAAGGCGCTGCTCGGCGAGGTGATGGAGCGGATGGACGAGCGCCTGCGCCGCAAGCAGGAACGCGAGATCAAGCGCAAGACCGCAACCAATGCCAAGAAGCTGCGGCTGCCGGGCAAGCTGACCGACTGCTCGGGCGAGACCGATGCCGAGACCGAGCTCTTCATCGTCGAGGGCGACAGCGCCGGCGGCAGCGCGAAGCAGGCGCGCAACCGCAAGACGCAGGCGATCCTGCCGATCCGCGGCAAGATCCTCAACGTCGCCAGCGCCAGCGCCGACAAGATCCGCGCCAATGCCGAGATCGCAGATCTGACGCTGGCGATGGGTTGCGGCACGCGCAAGGATTGCGACCCCGGCTCGCTGCGCTACGACCGCATCATCATCATGACCGATGCCGACGTCGACGGCGCGCATATCGCCACGCTGCTGATGACCTTTTTCTTCCAGGAGATGACCGAGATCGTGCGCGCCGGGCATCTGTTCCTCGCGCAGCCGCCGCTCTACCGGCTGACCGCTGGCAAGGAGAGCCGCTACGCGCGCGACGAGGAACAGCGCGCCGAGCTCGAGGCGACGGTGTTCAAGGGCAAGAAGGTCGATGTCGGGCGGTTCAAGGGCCTGGGCGAGATGAACCCGCAGCAATTGCGCGAGACCACCATGAGTCCCGACAGCCGCAGCCTGATCCGGATCACCCTGCCGACCGAGTTCGAGGACCGCGCGGTGGTCAAGGAGCTGGTCGATCATCTGATGGGCCGTAACCCGGAGCACCGCTTCAACTTCATCCAGAACCGCGCCGGCGAGCTCGACAAGGAATTGATCGACGCCTGATCCGGCGCGGCGATCGACCGTGCGGGTTCAGTGCGCGGTGTGGATGTGCAGCGGTCCTTCGAGCGTCCGGTGAACGGGGCACTTGTCGGCGATGGCGATAATCTTCGCGCGCTGTTCGTCGGTCAGCGCATCGCCCAGCAGCTCGATCCTCCGGGTCAGCGCCTGGATGCCCACGCCCGCGCCGTCACCCTTCGCGCATTCCGCACAATCCTTCTCGTGGTTGCGTTCGTGGGTGAGCTGGATGGACGCGCCCTCGAAGGGCCAGCCCTTCCTCTCGGCATAAAGCTTCATCGTCATCGCGGTGCAACTGCCCAGCGCCGCGAGCAGCAGATCGTAAGGCGTCGGGCCGGTATCGTCGCCGCCGACGCTGCCCGGCTCATCGACAAGGAAGCGATGGCTGTCGGTGTGGACCTCGGTGCCGAACTTGCCGTGCCCGGTCTTCACCACCACGCCTTCCTCGGGCATCGGCCAGTCGTCGCGCAGCGGCAGGTAGCGATGCGCCCAGCTGGCGATCATGCTCGCGGCGAATTCGGCGTCTCGCGAGTCGAGCAACAGATGGTCGGCGCCCTCGAGGCTGACGAAGCTCTTGGGGTGCTTGGCGGCGCCGAACAGCGCCGAGGCGTTCTCGATCCCGACGATGGCATCGGTCGGCGAATGCAGCAGCAGGACGGGTTTGCGCAATTGTCCCACTTCGGCGAGCAGGTCGGCGTTCTCGACCCGCTCGATGAATTCGCGCCCGAGCCGGAAGGCGCGCCCGCCGATCGAGACCTCGCCCTCGCCGGTCTCGCGGATCGCGGCGAGATCGCCCTCGATCCGTTCGAGCACGTGCGGGACGTCCGAGGGCGCGCCGATGGTGGCGATCGCGGCAATGTTGTCTGGCCCGATGTCCTCCGCCGCGGCCAATACCGCAGCCCCGCCAAGGCTGTGGCCGACCAGCAGCACCGGCTGCTCGAAGCGCCCGACCAGATAGTGCGCCACGAGCACCAGATCGGCGACATCGGTGGCAAAGCCCGCGCGCCCGAACTCGCCCCCGCTGCCGCCCAGGCCGGTGAAATCGAACCGCAGGCAGGCGATCCCTTCCTTCGACAGCGCGCGCGCCACCGCCACCGCCGCCTTGCTCCGCCGCGTGCAGGTGAAGCAATGCGCGAACAGCGCGATGCCGCGTATCAGCCCCGTCGGCAGTTCGAGCGAACCCTCCAGCGCGTGACCCGCCTCGGTTGGAATGCTGATGGTCTCGGTCGGCATGGGGATCTCCGGTCTGTCGTGTGCCAGTCGCTTAGGGGAGCCTGCGCTGGGAGCAACCGGGAAGATATGGCTGGAGAACAAGCGCAGTTGAGCCGTCCGCATTCGCCGCTAAGATAGCGCTATGGAGGAGTGTTCGCATGAAAAGTCTCGCACCCGCCCTTTTTTCGCTGGGCCTGGCCTTCGGCCCTGCCATTCCGCTCGCGGCGCAGGAGATCGCGATGAATGAGCCGGCCGAAGCTGGCACGCTCGAGCAGCGGACCGCGCAGGTTGTCGAGCTGATCAACGGCACGCTCGATCCTCGCCAGGCGGCGGCGGACAGCTTCCTCGAGGCGGTTCCGCCCGAACAGCTCGAGGCCTTCGGCGCCCAGCTCACCGCGCAATTCGGTCAGGCGCTCGCGGTCGAATCGATCGAACCGGTCAGTGCGACCCGCGCGTCGATCACCATCCGCATGGAGCGCGCTCTGGCTCGCGGCGGGATCGCAATCCAGGCGCAGCCGCCGGGCAAGATCACCGAGCTGCTGCTGCAGTCCTTCGAACCGGTCGACGACAGCGCCGACAAGGTTACCGCCGATCTCTCGGCCCTCCCCGGCAGCGCTGCGGTCTGGTTTGGACCGCTCGAAGGCGAGCCGGCATTCGCTTTCGGGGATGCGAAGCAGCCACTGGCGCTGGGTTCGACTTTCAAGCTCTATGTGCTCTCCGCGCTGGAACGGGCGGTCGCAGAAGGCCGGCTAGGATGGGACGATGTTGTCAAGCTGGGCGATAAGAGTTTTCCCAGCGGCGTTACCCAGAACTGGCCCGATGGCGCACCGCTGACGTTGCACACCGCCGCGACGCTGATGATCTCCATCAGCGACAACACCGCGACCGATCTGCTGATCGACGTGGTCGGGCGTGAGGCGGTCGAGGCGGAGATGCGCGCCAGCGGCCATTCCAATCCCGCGCTTTCGGTCCCCTTTCTGAAGACGGTCGAGATGTTCGTGCTCAAGGGCGGCGACCAGGGCGAAGCCTATGCGCAGGCCGACGAGCCGGGCCGCCGTGCAATGCTGTCCGAACTGGTGACGCAAGACGTCGATCCGGCCCCGATCCTCGCTGTCTTCTCGGGCGGCAAACCCAAGATGGTCGACACGATCGAATGGTTCGCCAGCATGGAGGACCAGCGCGGGCTGATGCGCCGTCTCGCCGCGAGCGCGGACGATACCGCGCGGCAGATCATGGCGGTCAACACCGCGCTGGGCGATGGCGCGCGCGCAGACTGGAGCTACGTCGGCTTCAAGGGCGGCTCCGAACCCGGCGTGCGCAACCTCAGTTGGCTGCTGCGCGACGAGACGGGTGCCTGGCACATGCTGGCGCTGGGCTGGAACGATCCCGAGGCGGAGACCGACACGGCGGCGCTGCTGGCGATTGCGCAGCGGATCCTCGCGCTGGATCGGTGACGCGCGCCCTTGCCCCGGCGCGCCTCCGCCCCTAACCGGGTTGCAAAACGCAATCCGAACCTCCCAATCCGACAATCCGGGGAACATGATGACGCAGCGCTTCGAAGGCACCCAATCCTACATCGCCACCGACGATCTCAAGGTCGCGGTCAACGCGGCAGTGACGCTGCGTCGACCGCTGCTGGTCAAGGGCGAACCGGGGACCGGCAAGACCGTGCTGGCCGAGGAAGTCGCCAAGTCGATGGGGGCGCCGCTGATCGAATGGAACGTGAAGTCGACGACCAAGGCGCAGCAAGGCCTTTATGAATACGATGCAGTCGCGCGGCTGCGCGACGGCCAGCTCGGCGACGAGCGGGTCCACGACATCGCCAATTACATCAAGAAGGGCAAGCTGTGGGAAGCCTTCACCGCGCCCGAGCTGCCGGTGCTGCTGATCGACGAGATCGACAAGGCCGATATCGAGTTCCCCAACGATCTGTTGCAGGAACTCGACCGGATGAGCTTCGATGTCTACGAGACCCACGAGACGATCACCGCGGTCGAGCGCCCGATCGTGATCATCACCTCGAACAACGAGAAGGAACTGCCCGACGCCTTCCTGCGCCGCTGCTTCTTCCACTATATCAAGTTCCCCGATCGCGACACGATGCGCGAGATCATCGAGGTCCACTTCCCCGATATCCAGAAGACGCTCGTCACCAAGGCGATGGACATGTTCTACGAGCTGCGCGAGGTGCCCGGGCTCAAGAAGAAGCCCAGCACCAGCGAGCTGCTCGACTGGCTCAAGCTGCTGCTCAACGAGGACATGCCGCTCGAAGTGCTGCAGGACAGCAACCCCAATTCGGCGATCCCCCCGCTCCACGGCGCGCTGCTCAAGAACGAACAGGACGTGATGATGTTCGAACGCCTCGCCTTTATGGCGCGTCGCAATCCGGGCTAGACACCCGATCGGCCCAAGCCGATCAGTCGATGGAATAGGCCACTTCGAAATCACCCCAGCGGCGGCCCTGGACGGTCAGGGGTACGTAGACGTTGCGGACCACGCGATAGGTCGTGCCGTCGCCCTCCTGGCGATAGACCGCCATCATGTAAGGCGCGAAGCTGCGCTTGGCCTTCTGGTCGATCGGCTCGAAGATGATGCGCCCGTCGCGGCAGAACTGGGTGTCGTGGGTCAGATCACCGGTCGGAGCCTGCGAATGCTTGGTGGTATGGGTGGGCAAATAGCCCTTCATGTCGGTGCAGGCGGCGGCCATGATCCGCTCATCCTCGGCGGGTAGCGCGTCGAGCGCGGGGCGCCAGTGGCGGTGCGCCCAGTCCATCAGCGCGGTGCGGAAGCGCTGCGGATTGGAGCCCTCGATCAGCCGGTAATCCTGGTCGAAGACCTGTTCGAGCGTCAGCTCGCCAGCGGCGATCGCCTGCTCGGTGAGTTTCTCGACCAGCCGCGCCTGGCGCTGGGCCTTCTCGACCATGGCGCTGTCCTGAGGCGCGAGCCCCGACTGGACCAGTCGGTCGAACATGTCGCTGGCGACCATCTCGAGGTCTTCCATCCGGCTGTGCACCGTGGCGAGCTTTTCCTCATTGCCATTGGCGGCCTGATCGAAGCTCTCGAGCACGTCCTGGACGCGCATGACATTGCCGGTCATCATCGCGGTCGCCTTGGCAATCTGGTCGTTCTGGG
>JAHJWA010000096.1 GCA_018828205.1 Alphaproteobacteria bacterium | reverse complement strand
AGAAGCGCGATCTCATCCAGAACACCGAGAAAAGCGCGCTCAAGCGGTTCGACGATCCCGAGTTCGAGCCGCGGATGGCCGATCTCGCGGCGCGGGTGGCGCGCGAGTTCCACCCCTTCGACTACGGAAGGATCGAGTTCCGCTTCGACCCCAAGACCGGCGACATCAATTTCATCGAGATCAACCTCAACTGCAATCTGTGGTCGGAGAAGGTCATGGCCAAGGCCGCGGCGCAGGCCGGGTTCAGCCATGCCGATCTGCTCGAGACGATCCTGGCCGAATCCTTCCGCCGCAACGCGCTGATCAGCTAGGGATCTCCTCGCCCTGCCAGTCAAAGACCCGGCCGCTGTCCGCGGGGGTCAGCCCGTCGATCACAGCGAGCAGATGCGTCGCGGCCTGGTCCGGGCTGGTCAGCTGACCCGGCGGGAGGTTCGCCTGGAAGGGTTCGGAGAGGCCGGTGTCGACCGTGCCGGGATGCAGCGCGACGACGCTTGCCTGCCTGTGCGTGCGCGCCAGCTCGATCGCGAAATTGCGCACCAGCATGTTGAGCGCCGCCTTGCTCGCGCGGTAGCTGTGCCAGCCGCCCAGCCGGTTGTCCGAGATCGAGCCGATCCGGGCGGAGAGCGCCCCGAACACCGCGCGCCCGTCGCGGGGCAGCAGCGGGAGCAGGTGCTTGGCGACCAGCGCGGGACCGATGGTGTTGATGCGGAAAGCCTCGGCCATCGCCGCGCCGCCCAGCTGGCGGTAGCTGCGTTCGGGCCCCGTCCCGTCGGCCAAGGTCAGCGCGCCGGTGCACACCAGCACCAGCTGCGGCGGCGTATCCCGCATCGCCTCGGCGGTCGCGGCGATCGAGTCCTCGTCGCCGAGATCCAAGCGCAGCGGGTCGATCCCGCCAGGCCAATCGGTCGTCGCCGAGCGCGACAGCGCCCAGACCCTGGTGCCCCGCTCGGCCAGCGCCAGGCACAGCGCGCGGCCGATTCCGCCGCTGGCGCCGACGATCGCGGCGCGTTCGAATGGCTGGTGCTTCATCCGCGCGATCGTAGAGCGCGGGGCGCCAGATGCAAAAAGCGAAAAAGCTTGTTCACGAAACACATCCGTCGAGCATGGTTCTGGACCGTTGATTTTTAACGCAAAAGCGCCATTTTCCCTCCAGTGGCGGCCAGCGGCGAAAATGCCCGTTTCGCTTGTGCCGACACGCAGGAACGTTAAGAGCGTCCGCAAGCAGGATTACAGGAACGAACATGGCGACCTTTACCCTCCCGAAGAATTCCACGATCACCGGCAAGGGCCGCAAGCATGCCGCCGAAACCTCCGGGCGGGTCAAATCCTTCAAAATCTACCGCTACGATCCCGATTCCGGCGAGAACCCGCGCTACGACACCTTCGATCTCGATCTCGACGATTGCGGGCCGATGGTGCTCGACGCATTGTTCAAGATCAAGAACGAGGTCGACCCGACGCTGACGTTCCGACGGTCGTGCCGCGAGGGCATCTGCGGCTCGTGCTCGATGAACATGAACGGCAAGAACGGGCTCGCCTGCACCACCGCGATCGACGATCTCAAGGGCGAGATCCGGATCACCCCGCTGCCGCATATGGAGGTGGTCAAGGATCTGGTCCCCGACTTCACCCATTTCTACGCGCAATACGCCTCGATCCGCCCCTGGCTGCAGACCGTCTCGACCACGCCGAGCGGCAAGGAACGGCTCCAGACCCCCGAGCAGCGCGAGAAGCTCGACGGGCTCTACGAGTGCATCCTGTGCGCGTGCTGCTCGACCAGCTGCCCGAGCTATTGGTGGAACGCCGACAAGTTCCTCGGCCCCGCCATCCTGCTGCAGGCGTATCGCTGGCTGGCCGACAGCCGCGACGAGATGACCGGGGAGCGGCTCGAGGAACTGGAGGACCCTTTCCGGCTCTATCGCTGCCACACGATCATGAACTGCGCCAATGTCTGCCCCAAGGGCCTCAACCCGGCCCGCGCGATTGCCGAAATCAAGAAGATGCAGGTCGAGCGGCACGCCTGATCGGCCACGCCCGACCAGACCCGTTCGACAGCCCCTCACCCGGTGGACGCACACGCACCCGTATTGACCGATGATTTCGCCCTCGGACCAGACCCGGACCATCCGGGCTGGATGCGATGGGAACTGCGCGAAAAGGGTCGCTACAACAGCACCCTGGGGCCGATGTCGGTGATGCAGCGCGACGACGGCACCGTCGTCGTGCGCACCGTTCCCGGCCGCCTGCAGGGCAACCTTGCCGACAACGTGCATGGAGGCGCGATCCTGACCCAGGTCGATATCGCGATGTTCGTCTGTGCACGGCTCAACGGCTCGCTGCGCCAGGGTCCCGGCGTGACGCTCGACCTCAGCACGCATTTCGTCGGTGCCGGCAAGGTCGGCGTTCCGGTGGACTGCGAAGTCGAGATCATCAAGGAGACCGGCCGGATGCTGTTCCTGCGCGGGCTGGTCGTGCAGGAGGACGT
>JAHJWA010000095.1 GCA_018828205.1 Alphaproteobacteria bacterium | reverse complement strand
TGGTCCATTTGCCATAATGGTGCCACACTCGTTATCGAATGGGAAAGTTTATCGCGGCGCGCCCAATGACGCCGCGTTGCCGGGGGTTCACAAGGGATGTTCCAAGTCCCTGACTTTTCACGGATACGATAGTGCTTATGAGTGACGACGCATTGACGCCGACGCCGAACACCTGCGACCTGCCGCGCCGCCGGTCGGACTTCGCCACCTTCAACGAGGCGATCGACTACGCCGCGCGCAGTGCGAAGGGTCTCAATTTTCACGATATGCGCGGGACGCTGATCCACGCCTATCCCTTCTCCGCGATGCGCGAGGACGCGCTCGAAGCGGCGCGCCGGCTGGTGGCGATGGGGATCGGCAAGGACGACCGCGTCGCGCTGGTCGCCGAGACCGGTCCCGAATTCGCCGCGCTGTTCTGCGGCTGCGTCTATGCCGGCGCCTGGCCGGTACCGCTGCCGCTGCCCACCACCTTCGGCGGCAAGGAAAGTTATATCGACCAGCTCGCGGTGCAGCTGGAAAGCAGCGATCCGACGATCCTGCTCTACCCGGGCGAGATCGCCGGGATGGCCAAGGCCGGCGCCGACCGCCAGGGCTGCCTGGGCGAAAGCTGGGACGAATTCGCCGCCCGCCCGGCACCCGATTGCACGCTCCCCGATGCGCAGCCGGACGATATCTGCTATCTGCAGTATTCGTCGGGCTCGACCCGCTTCCCCACCGGGGTCGCGGTGACGCACCGCGCGCTGCTGCACAATCTGCGCGGCCATGCGACCTCGATGCAGGTCCAGTCCAACGACCGCGTGGTCAGCTGGCTGCCGTGGTATCACGACATGGGGCTGGTCGGCTGCTTCCTTTCGCTGATCGCCAACCAGATGTCGGTCGACTATCTCAAGACCGAGCATTTCGCGCGCCGCCCGCTGGCCTGGCTGGATCTGATCAGCCGCAACCAGGGCAATACGCTGAGCTATTCGCCGACCTTCGGCTACGACATCTGCGCGCGGCGGATCTCCAGCCAGAGCCAGGTCGAGGACCGCTTCGACCTGTCGCGCTGGCGCATCGCGGGCAATGGCGCCGACATGATCCGCCCCGACGTGATGCAGAGCTTCGTCAACGCCTTCGCCAAGGCCGGGTTCAAGGCATCGGCCTTCACCCCCAGCTACGGGCTGGCCGAGTCGACGCTGGCGGTCACGGTGATGCCGCCGGGCGAAGGCATTCGCGTCGAGCTGGTCGAGGAAGAGCGGCTCTCGGGGCGCCCGCGCGATATCCGCAGGCCCGCGCGCTACCGCGCGATCGTCAATTGCGGCAAGCCGATCGCGGGCATGGAGGTCGAGATCCGCGGCGAGGACGACTCCGCCCGCGCCGACCACCAGATCGGCAAGGTCTGGTGCCGCGGCGAGAGCGTGATGCATTCCTATTTCCGCAACCGCGAGGCGACCGAGGAATGCCTCGTGCCAAGCGAGGACGGCAGCGGGGCCTGGCTCGATACCGGCGACATGGGATACGTGGCCAATGGCTATCTGTTCATCGTCGGGCGGGCGAAGGACATGATCATCATCAACGGCAAGAACCACTGGCCGCAGGACATCGAATGGGCGGTCGAGCAATTGCCCGGCTTCAACCATGGCGACATCGCCGCCTTCGCTGTCGAGACCGAGAACGGCGAGGAGGCGCCGGCGGTGCTGGTGCATTGCCGCGTTTCCGATCCCGAGGAGCGGATCAAGCTGCGCGACCAGATCGCCGACAAGGTCCGCGGCGTCACCGGCATGACCTGCGTGGTCGAGCTGGTCCCGCCGCGCACGCTGCCGCGCACCAGCTCGGGCAAGCTCAGCCGCGCCAAGGCCAAGAAGCTCTACCTCGCGGGCGAGATCCAGCCGCTCGAACTCGCCGCCTGAGGGCCTGCTCCGCTTACTCCGCGGGTTCGGTGGCCCAGCGCGCCTGCATCACCGGTCCGCCGACCACCAATTGCGGCTCGATCCCCGCTTCGGCGAGGATTTCCGCTGCGGTCTCGCGCGTCGCAACGCTCCCGCCGTCGAGCGCCAGCGGCAGTCCCAGCCGCTGCGCCGCCCAGGCCGCGAGCTCGAGGTTCTCGAGCCCTGCCGGAGTGAGCTCTTGCTCTGCGAAGGGGATCGTCGGCAGCGCCAACGGCGGCGGGACGAGCTCCACCGTCCAGTCGGGATAATCCTCCGCGACGCGCTGTTCGATCGCGCGATAGGTCGCCAGCCCGGCATCCTCGAGCGCGCCCGCGCGGACCACGGCGCGCCGGTTGTCGCGATCGACGGTCACCGCCCGGTCCTCTGCGCCCGCTAGCAGCGCCAGGGTGCCGGCGAGTTCGCGCGCCGCCCTGACATCGTCGCGTCTCTCGCTGGCCCTGGCGGCGGCGATTTCCGCCGTCTCCGCCTCCGCTTCGGTGCCGACGAGGAATTGGGTGAGATCCAGAGCCACCGGCCGGCCCAGCAACGCGGTGAGGGTTTCCTCGCTCAGCCTTTC
>JAHJWA010000094.1 GCA_018828205.1 Alphaproteobacteria bacterium | reverse complement strand
CAGGACCGGCGCACCAGCGTTTTCTGCGCCGAGCTCAAGGACGCCGGGCACGAGGCCGAGATCCAGCGCCGCACCGGGCTGCTGCTCGATCCCTATTTCTCGGGGACCAAGATGCGCTGGCTGCTCGACAATGACGACGCTGTGCGCGGGGCGGCGCAGGCCGGTACGCTGGCTTTCGGTACGGTGGAGAGCTGGCTGGTGTTCAAGCTGACCGGCGGCGCGCATCTCAGCGATGCCAGCAACGCCAGCCGCACCCAGCTGTTGGCGCTGGACGGGGCTCAATTCGATCCGGGGCTGTGCGACCTTATGGGGGTGCCGCTGGCGGCGCTGCCGCAGGTCACCGACACGCATGGCGAACTGGCGCGCTGCGACGCCAGTTTGTTTGGGCGCGCGATCCCGATCTGCGGGCTGGTCGGCGACCAGCAATCCGCGACCATCGGGCAGGGCTGCCTGTCGTTCGGGGAGACCAAGGCGACCTACGGCACCGGCGCCTTCGTGCTGACCAACAAGGGTGCCGACATCCCGCGCTCGGAACACCGCCTGCTCGGCACCGTGCTCAACCAGCGCGACGGCAAGCGAACCTATGCGCTCGAAGGCTCGGTCTTCGTCGCGGGGAGCCTGGTCCAGTGGCTGCGCGACACGCTGGGGCTGATCGAGACTTCGGCGCAGACCGAGGAGCTGGCGCGCTCGGTGGCGGACAGCGGCGAGGTGGTGATCGTACCCGCATTGTCGGGGCTGGGGGCGCCGCACTGGCAGCCCGAGGCGCGCGGGGTCATCGCCGGGCTCAGCTTCGCCAGCGGCCGGGCGCATATCGCGCGCGCCGCATTGGAGGCGATGGCGCACCAGACCCACGACCTGGCCGAAGCCTTCGCTGCTGATGGCGCGCCGTGGACCGCGTTGCGGATCGACGGTGGGATGAGCGCCAACGACTGGATGGCGCAGGATCTCGCAGACATGCTCGATATCGCGGTGGAGCGCCCCGATTTCGTCGAAACGACCGCTCTCGGCGCGGCGCTGTGCGCGGCGGTGGGGGCCGGCCAGTGTGGCTCGCTCGCTGAGGCCGCCAAGGCGATGCGCGGGCCAGCGCAGAGCTTTGCGCCGAGTTCGACCGATGCAGTCCGGCAGGAACGGCTGGCACGCTGGCGCAAGGCGCTCACCGCCGCCTGAGGCGGCGCAGCCGGGAAGCGCCTAGCCGGCGAGGGATTGCGGCGCGAAGGCCCGGGCGATGCGGCTGCGCATGGCGTCGACTTCGTTCGGGGTAACCGCATGCGGCTGCGGCCAGTCCCGGTCGAGCCGCGCGACCCGCGCGTGGAGCCGCTCGCTTTCGCGCACCAGATGGCGCGTTTCGGGCAGCAGCTTCTCCATCATTCCGGGCATCGACGGACGTTCGGCGGGAAGGCGCCCATGGCGACGCAGCTGGTTCTCGCTGAGTTCGCCCGACAGAAAGGCGCGCTGGTTGAGCAGCCAGGCGAGAATGTGCATCAGCCTCGTGGTGGTCCGCAGCCCCTCGATCGACAGCGCGATCCGCGCGTCGTTGCGATCGGCATCGGGAGCGACCTCACCGCGCATGTCGAAGGCGTCGCGCGCCTCGTCGGCCAGCACCAGCGCCTCCGAATAGAGGTCTTCGATGATTGTTCGGCGGGCGGTGGTTGTGGCGGTCATGGGCAAGGGGCTAGCCCCGCGCGGCCCCCCCCTCCAGCGCGATGAAAGACCTGTCCCAAATCCGTACTGCCTGGTTCTGCCCGTGGGCCGTTTCAGGCGATGATGTCGGGGATCAAATTGTCTTCGAGGTCGGCGATCTGGTCGCGAATCCGCAGTTTGCGCTTCTTCAGCCGCGCGATCTGCAACTGATCGGTCGATCCCGACTGGGTCAGCGCGTGGATCGCCGCGTCGAGGTCGCGATGCTCGCTGCGGACAACCTCCAGCCGTTTTCTGAGCTCCTGCTCGGTCACGCATCGATCCTTCCGGTGCGGCGAATCCACTCGCCGCGATTACAATCCGCCCGAGCGCTAAAGCAAATCGGGCCCTTCGCAAACGCGCGCGAATATGTTTCATTGTTGTGACGCGGCTCGCCCGCGCTGGCGAGTCGCTCTTTCCGGGTCCCCACCCTTCAAGGAGATCACTCAATGCAATCACCTCATGTCGAAGCGCTTCGTACCAGGCATGCCGGGCTCGAGGCCCGCCTGCGCAAGGAACAGTCCCGCCCCGCGCCCGACAATGCGATGATCCAGCAGATCAAACGGCAAAAGCTTCAACTCAAGGAAGAAATCTCCCGCTTCTGAGCGGGCGGAGGGGCCACGGCGGCTTTGCACGGTGCCCGGTCTGGGATAGACCGGCGCCATGAAAGCCGCCGCCAGCGCCCGCCTGATCCTGACCCGTCTCCACGAGGTGATGGCCTCGCGTCTCCACGCCCAGGCCAAGCTCGACCAGGTGGTCGAGATCATCGGCGAGAGCCTGAGCAGCGAGGTCTGCTCGATCTACCTGCTGCGCGAAGGCGCGCTCGAGCTGTTCGCGACCCGCGGGCTCAATGCGGATGCGGTCCATGTCACCCGGCTGGGTCTGGGCGAAGGGCTCATCGGCACCATCGCCAAGAACATCGAGACGCTCAACCTCGCCGAAGCCAAGGCGCATCCCGAATTCCTCTATCATCCCGAAACCGGCGAGGAGAAGTTCCACTCCTTCGCCGGCGTTCCGATCGTCTATCGCGAGCGCGCGGTAGGGGCGCTCAGCGTCCAGCACGTCGATCCGCGCCGCTACGAGGATGTCGAGATCGAGGCGCTGCAGACCACGGCGATGATCCTGTCCGAGCTGATCGCGCACAAGGAGCTGGTCGATCTCGAGCACCCGCTCGATCTTGCCGAAGTCCCCAGCGGGCCCGAGCTGATCGACGGGATGGCGCTGGTCAAGGGCCTCTCCGAAGGGGTGGCGGTGTTCCACCAGCCGCGGGTCGAGATCGACCAGGTGGTTGCCGAGGACACCGAGGCCGAACGCCAGCGGGTCTACCGCGCCTTCGACAAGATGCGCGACCAAATCGACGCGATGGGCAAGGAGCCCGAATTCGGCAAGGGGGGCGAGCACGACGACGTGCTCGAGACCTACAAGATGTTCGCCTACGATGAAGGCTGGAGCCGGCGGATCAACGAGGCGATCGATTCCGGCCTGACCGCCGAGGCGGCGATCGAGCGCGTCCAGCAGCGCACGCGGATGCGGATGCGCGAGATCGACGATCCGCTGCTGGCGGACCGGATGCACGATCTGGAAGATCTCTCCAACCGGTTGCTGCGGATCGTCTCGGGCCAGCTGGGCACCGCGGCGCGGCAGGGGCTGCGGCGCGATTCGATTCTGGTGGCGCGCAATCTCGGGCCCGCCGAACTGCTCGAATACGACCGGCGGCGGCTGAAGGGGGTGGTGCTCGAGGAAGGCTCTCTCACCGCGCATATGGTGATCGTCGCGCGGGCGATGGACATTCCCGTGCTGGGCCGCGCCAAGGGGGTGCTGCGCCGCGTCAACGAGGGCGACGAGGTGCTGCTCGATGCCGACAAGGGCTGCGTCACGCTGCGTCCAAGCCCGCCGATGCGCGAGGCCTTCGACGCCCGCTTCGCCAAGAAGCGCGAGCGCCAGGCCGCCTATGCCGAATTGCGCGATGTCGAGCCCTTCACCCGCTGCGGGACTCGGATCAACGTGATGATGAACGCAGGCCTGCGCGACGACATGAGCGCGCTGGCGATGACCGGCGCGGACGGGGTCGGGCTGTTCCGCACCGAATTCCAGTTCCTGGTTTCCTCCACCCTGCCGCAGCGCGAGCGCCAGACCCGGCTCTATCGCGACGTGCTCGACGCGGCGGGCAACAAGCCGGTGATCTTCCGCACCGTCGATATCGGCGGCGACAAGGCGGTGCCCTATATCGAGGCGTCGATGAGCGAACGCGAGGAGAACCCGGCGATGGGCTGGCGCGCGCTGCGGCTGTCGCTCGAACGCGGCGGGCTGCTCAAGGCGCAGGCGCGCTCGCTGCTCGAGGCGGCTTCGGGGCGAACGCTCAACGTGATGTTCCCGATGGTGAGCGAGCCGTGGGAATTCGACGCGGCCAAGGAAGTGTTCGACGAGCAGCTCGCCTGGCTGAAGGACCGGCGCAAGCGGCTGCCCGAGGAAATCCGCTACGGCGCCATGCTCGAGGTGCCCGCGCTCGCCGAAGCGCTCGACCTGATGCTGCCGCGGCTGTCGTTCCTCTCGGTGGGGACCAACGATCTCACCCAGTTCCTGTTCGCCGCCGATCGCGCCAACCCCAAACTGGCCGAACGCTACGACTGGATGAGCCCCTCGATCCTGCGCTTCCTCCAGCGGATCGCCAAGGGGGTCGTCGGCCACCCGGTCGATCTGAGCGTCTGCGGCGAGATGGGCGGGCGCCGGCTCGAAGCGCTGGCGCTGCTCGGCATAGGCTATCGCCGGCTTTCGATCACCCCCGCCTCGGTCGGCCCGATCAAGGAACTGGTGCGCAAGATCGACCTTTGCGAACTGACCGACACGATGCAGGGCTGGCTGGCCTCGCCGCCGCCCGACATGCGCGCGGCGCTGCAGGACTGGGCGAGCGAGCGCGACATTGAAACCGACTGAGTTTGACCGCTTTTCAGGACCGCTTCGGCGTTCCCGGCGTTGGGCAGGCATGGCAGAGCGGTTGACTTCGTCGCCAAGCTGTCGCTTTTGTACAGAATAAGGGGCCGGGTCGGCATCGGGGATTTGATGGAAGAAGAAACGCTCGTCGAAGAGGAAGCGCACGCGCCCGAGCCGGAGGTTGCGCCCACGGCGGGCGAGCGCCTCCAGGCTGCGCGTCGGGCCAAGGGGGTCGAGCTGTCGCAGATCGCGGCCGAAACCCGCATCCCCCAACGCCATCTCGTCGCTATCGAAAACGGCGACTATTCGCAGCTTCCCTCGCGCACCTATGCCATCGGTTTTGCACGAACCTATGCGCGCGTGCTCGAACTGGACGAGCGCGAATTGCTCGACCAGCTGCGCGACGAGCTCGGCGACGAGCGGGACCGCCATAGCACGGCCCCGGCACGCTTCGAACCCGGCGATCCGGCGCGCGTGCCGTCGCGCAAGCTGGCCTGGTTCGGCGCGCTGGCAGCCGTGCTGCTGCTGGTCGGCGGCTTTGCCTTTTACAGCACCTATTTCGCACCCGGTCTCGGCCCGGCACCGCTACAGGACGATCGCGCACCCGCCGTCGCGGATAGCGCGGCCTCGACTTTCGCGACGCCAGCGGTCGGTGCCGATGCCGAAGTGGTGTTCACTTCCGAAATGAACGACACCTGGGTGAAATTCTACGACGCAAGCGGCGAAAGCCTGTTCGAAGCGCAGATGGCGGAAGGCGAAAGCTTCACCATTCCCGCCGATGCCGAAGGCCCGCAGGTCTGGACCGGTCGACCCTATGCCTTCGCGATCACGGTCGACGGGCGTTCGGTCCCCAAGCTTTCCGAGGAAGACGAGATCCTGCGCGACGTGCCGGTGACCGCGGAAGCGCTGCTGGCGCGAGCCGACCCCGAGACAGCGCCGGGGGACGACAGCAGCGCGAGCGATGTGACGGTGAACTGACGCGCGACTGCCTCACGCAGGCCAGCGGGCGATCCGCTGGGTAAACTTGCGCTTCATCCCCTCGACAGCCGAGCATGGTTAAGGCATCGCAATGCCAACACTCGCCCTAAGGAGCCATGCGACGATGACGGTTCGGACTGCCCGTATTGCCGGGTCAAGCAACTGGGGACTGCGGTTTGTCGGGCTTGGCGGCGCCGCGCTCGCCCTGCTCGCGCTTCCCGCGCCTGCCCTGGCGCAGGACAGCAATGACGAAACCCGCCTGCGCAAGCTGGAATCCGAAGTGCGCGCGCTTCAGCGCCGTGTCTTCCCCGGCGGCGACGGGCGCTATTTCGAACCGGAGATCACCGGTCAGCCGCAAACCAGCACTGTGGTTTCGCAGCCATCGACCACGGCCGTCACCGATATCCTCGCCCGGATCGACGCGATGGAAGCCCAGCTTCAGCGGCTGACCGGGCAGACCGAGCAGAACACCTTCGCGCTGCGGACGCTGAGCGAACGGCTCGATGCGCTGGAGGCGGGGGCGGCTGCGGGAACCGGCCCGGCCACCGGCTCGAACGCCAGCATTGCAGGGACTTCGACTGCGGGCACCTCCGGAGCCCTGACCACCCCCGCGCCCACTTCGACCCAGACGCCCGCCGCCGCGGCACCCGATCCCGAACGGCTGGCCGCGGTTTCCGCGATCGCCAAGCCCGAAACCGGGGACCCGGCGGACGACGAATATTCCTACGGCTTCCGGCTTTGGGATGCAGGCTTCTATCCCGAGGCGCAGCAGCAACTTACGCTGTTCATCGAGCAGCACCCGGCGCACTCGCGCGCGACCTTTGCGCGCAACCTGCTCGGCCGGGCCTATCTCGACGACGGCAAGGCACGCGAAGCGGCGCCGTGGTTCCTACGCAATTACCAGGCCGACAAGACCGCGGCGCGTGCGGGTGACAGCCTGCTGTTTCTCGCCGAGGCGATGATCGCTCTCGACGACACCAGCCGCGCCTGCATCGCGCTGGCCGAATTCGCCGAGACCTATCCGGCGCTCGCCGCAGGGCGCCTGCTCGACCAGTATGAGCGCAACCGCGGGCGGGTGACCTGCAATTGACCGGGCGATCGATCCGCAGCTGATTACGCGGTTCCGGGCCGATCTCGTCGAGGTCTGGCCCGAAGCCGCTGACTCCTCGCAAAGCCTTGGTCTGGCCGTTTCGGGTGGACCCGACAGCGTCGCATTGTTGCTGCTCGCTCAAGCGGCGCGACCCGGTGCGGTCGCAGTCGCGACGGTGGATCACGGGCTGCGCCGCGAGAGTGCTGGCGAAGCGGAGTGGGT
>JAHJWA010000093.1 GCA_018828205.1 Alphaproteobacteria bacterium | reverse complement strand
GCGCCCCATCCGCCATCCGCAAGGTGGCATAGAGCGTCGGGGTGTCGGCTCCGATCGTGTCGACCATCGCGGCGCGATCCACGCGCAGCCGTGTTGCGAAGACCATGCCGTAAGAATTGTCGAGCGGGCGATCGATCCGATAACCGTAGCGCTCCAGCTGCGGCTCCAGCGCGTCGATCCACGCCGCATCGGTCTCCATCAGCAGCAGCAGGTCGGGATCGACCCGCTCGATCAGCTGCGCGGTGCGTTGGTACTGGCGGTTGGACTGCAGGACGTTGAGCGAGAGCACGCGGGCGCAGCTCATCCCGTCGACATCGTCGGGGACGGGCACGCTCGATCCGGCGAGAAAGGTGTAGGGCCAGATCCGCCAGAGGTTGATCGCAATGCTCGCGACGAGCATCGCGATCACCAGCAGACGCCGCGGTCGTGCCAGAAACAGCGCCAGCACCGCGAGCCCCGCGGCCAGATAGATCGCCGGCTCGCGGACGAAATCCAGCATCCGGATCAGGCCGCGATTGGTCCCGGCGAGCGAGACCAGCGTCGCGAGCAGCAGGATCGCGGCAAGGACGAGCAGGATCCATCCCGCCCAGGACAGCGATCGGCCTGCCCGGCCTGCTCGTTTCCGGCGCATCACCCGCCCTGGCGGCTCGCCACGGCGGCTTCGACCACTTCGGCGGGCCAGGTGACCTGCGTCTGGGTCTGGGGGTTGAAGACATTGCCTTCATATTGCGCGGCCTCGGCGGCGGCGATTTCCTCGGGCGTGAGGAACTCGCTCGGCTCGAGCGCGAAGATGTCGAGCCCGCGGCTGATCTCGGTCGCGTAGATCCGGCCGTCGTACCAATAGGCGGACCAGTAGCCGCCCGTGACCAGCTGATCGGCATCGACCGGGCCGCGATCGAAATAGGCGATCTCGAACGGGTTGGCCGCATCGGTGAAATCGATCACGCTGATCCCGCCCTGATACCAGGCCTGGACGAAGATATCGCGCCCGGGAACCGGGATGATCGAGCCATTGTGTGCGACGCAGTTCTCCATGTCGCTCTGCGGCGCGGGCAGCTTGTAGAGGCTGCGGAATTCCAGATTGCCGTTCTCGATCTCGTAGATCGCATTGGCGCCCCAGTTCATCGGATCACCGGCCTGGCAGCGCGGCCGCCCGCCGCCGCCCCATTCGTCGGTGAACAGCACCTTGGTGCCGTCGTTGTTGAAGGTGGCCGAGTGCCAATAGGCGAAACCGGTGTCGACGACATCGTCGATCCGCACCGGCTTGAGCGGGTCGGAAATGTCGAGGATGATGCCATTGCCCGAACAGGCGCCGGCGGCGAGCTGCTTGGCCGGGAAGACGGTGATGTCGTGGCACTGATCGGTGCGGCGCGAATCCTGCGTCCCGTCGCCATGATCGCCCCCGCGCCACAGACCCGAGATCTGGCCGTCGGCGGCGAAGATCCGCGGGCGATCGACGATCCGCGCGGCGGCGGGCTCGGCGACCGGGATCTCGATCACGTCGATGCTGAACAGAGCGGTGCGGTTGTCGCCCGGCGTGTCGATGCAGCCCGCCAACTCGTCCTGCTCACGGACATAGGACGTGCCCGAATTGTAGAGCACGATGCGGTCGGCGTCGGCGCTGACGATCGAATGGGTGTGGCTGCCGCGGCAGGTCTGGACCTGGCCGACCTGCACGGGCCGCGCCACGTCGGAAATGTCGAAGATGCGGATCCCGCGGAAGCGCTCTTCGCTCACCCGGTTGGTCACCCCGCCAAGCCCGCAATCCACGCGCCCGCGCGCGTCTTCGACGCTCATCACCAGCAGATCGCCGACGATCGAGACGTCGCCCTGCCCGCCCGGGCAGACGGTCGAGCTGACCAGCTGCGGCACGCCGTCCTCGCCGAGGCGATAGGCGTTGAAGCCGTGGTAATTGCCCGCAACCAGAATATCGCCCGAGAAGGCCATGTCGGTGTTGGCGAAGGACAGCAGCGAGCCGCGCTGGCCGAAGCGGGGCTCGTCCTCTTCCTCGTCCGCGTCGCGGGGATCGGTGCTGGCGACGTCGGCGGCGACGGTTTGGGGATCGACGCTCGATGCCTCGTCGGGGCTGACCGCGGCGGGCTCACCCTCGCCCTCCTCGTCTTCGAGGATCGCGGGGCGCAGCTGGGCCGGGTTCTGCGGATCGAAGAAACCGGCGGGCTTGGGCATGGCGCGCACCAGCCGCAGATTGCTGATCGCCTCGCCCGCATCGCGGAAGCCGGCGGCCAGCGTCGCGCGCGGATCGGCGGAAAGCCCCGCGGCGACCGCGTTCATCCGCTCGATCTCGGTGTTCTGGTCGTTGACGACGTCGTTGGTGAACTCGAACATCACCGGATCGTAGGCGGTGCCCGGCTGCTCGTGGAGCTGCTCGACCATGTCGACTGCGCCCGTGTGGTGGGCGATCATCAGCTTGAGGAACTGGCGGTCGAATTCGGTGCCGCTGGCGGCGGCCAGCGCTGCCATCTGCGCGGGCGTCGCCATACCCTTCATCATCGTGTGATCCGCGTGCATTCCCGCCGCCGCCGCGGTGCCGCGAGCGGCATGAGCGGAGTGATCCATGCCCGCGGGCATCCCGCCCGGCGCGGTCAGGCTCTGCCCGCGGGTCTCAAGCCATTCGCGCATGAACGCGATCTCGTCGGCCTGGCTGGCGTCGATCCGCCCGGCGATGGCGACGATATCCTCATTGTTGGTCCGCCCCTCGACCAGCGCCGCCATGGCGACCGCCTGCGCGTGGTGGACCATCATGTCCTGCATGAAGCGGACATCGCCCGGCGCGTAGCTGGTGTCCGACAGCTGGAGCGCTTCCTCGGCGCCGATCACCCGGCTCTGTTCGCCCGGAGCGCCGGGCAGCACGATCTGCGCCTCCTGCGCAAAGGCGAAGCTGGACGTGCCGAGCAGCAGGGTGGCGCCAAGCGCGCGGGCGAGGGTCGATGTCATGCGTGTCTCTCCGAAATCCCGAAATTCAGTGGCCGCCATCGTCGCCAATCGGGCGCAGCGGTCAAGTCAAATCGGGGCGGAGCCACGCCCCCGGTCTAGTTGAAAGCGACCTTGGTCGATCCGCTCTCCACCGCGCGGGCAAGCGCGCGCGCATCCCAATTGGTCAGCCGGACGCAGCCGTGGCTGGCGCTCTTGGCGATCGAAGAGGGATCGCTGGTGCCGTGGATGCCGTAGCCATCCTTGCCCAGATCGATCCACACCCCGCCGATCGGGTTGTTGGGACCGGGGGGGATCGTCAGCGCCTCATCGCCGCCCCAGTCCTGGTCGCCGGGGTCGAAAGTGTAGTTCGCCTCCATCGCGATGGCGCTGACCTCCATCGCGCCCGAGGGCGAGGGGAATTCGGAACTGCCCACGGTCGCGGGGAAGCTGGCGAGCAGATTGTCCTCGGAATCGTAGGCGCGCAGCTCGCTGGCGGATTTGTCGATCTCGATCCGCGCGACCGTGCCCTCGATCTCGGCGGAGCCGACCTGCACGACCAGGATCTCGGTCCCGGCGGAGGTCAGCTCCGCATCGGGATTGAGCGCGGCGAGCAGGCCCTCGCTCATGTGGAATTTTTCCGCGAGCAGTTCGGAGGCGCTGGAATAGCCGATGCGATCGCGCTCCGCCATCGCCGCCATGTCCGCCGGTACCTGCCGGAAGCTGCCCGCGACATCCTCCTGCGTCAGCGTGTAGCGCGTGACCAGCGGGTCCGAACCCGCCTGTTCGCGCAGCGCGGAGAGCAGCTCGTCGTCGAGTTCGCCATCTTCCTCGAGCCCCTGCGCCTTCTCGAAGGCGCGCAGCGCGCGGCTGGTGTTGCCGCCGCCATAGCCATCGATCACGCCGGGCGAATGACCCGCGCGGTCGAGCAGGATCTGCGCTGTCATCATCCTCCTGCTGCGCTCGCCGGAGAAGGCGGAATCGGGCACGTCAGCCTCGAAACGCGCGGAGGAGGCCTGTTCCTCCTGCTCCTGCGCGCTGGCAGGAGCGGAAAGCGTCAGCAGCGACGCGGTGCAGGCGAGCAGGATGGGTCGGATGGCAGGCATGGAAAATCCCCGGAAGGCTGGCGGGCCGAAGATCGTCCGCGAGCATCCCAAGCGGATATCGCGCCGACCCGGCTATGCCTCCCCAACCCGCATCCCGCGCCGCCGTTCCGAAACCGACCTATCCGAACATCCCTTTTCGCGGGCCGAGATAGCCGAACAGGTAGGCGCCGACCTTGCGCATCTGGATCTCCTCCGCGCCCTCGGTGATGCGGTAGCGGCGGTGGTGGCGATAGATGTGCTCGAAGGGCTTCTCGCGGCTGTAGCCGATCCCGCCATGGACCTGCATCGCGCGGTCGGCCGCCTCGCAGACCAGCCTGTTGGCCCAGTAATTGCACATCGAGACCTTGTCCGAGAGCGCGCTTTCGATCTCCTTGTGCGGCAGCCGGTCCATCTCCCAGGCGCTCTTGTAGATCAGCAGCCGCAGCATCTCGCACTGGGTGGCGAGCTCGACCAGCGGGAACTGGATCGCCTGGTTGCGCGCCAGCTCCTGCCCGAAGGGCTTGCGCTGGCGGGCGTAGCGCACGCTCTCCTCGATGCAGTACTGCGCCGCGCCGAGGCTCGAGGCTGCCTGGCGGATGCGGTTCTGGTGGACGAAGCTCTGCGCCAGCGCGAGCCCGCGCCCTTCCTCCCCAAGGATTGCCTCGTCGGGGACCCAGACCCCCTTGAGGAAGAACCGCGCGTGGTCGGTGGGCATGTTGAAGGTCCAGATGTATTCGTCGATCTCCAGCCCGTCGGCGGGGTTGGGGACGAGGAAGCAGCTGATCCCCCTGGCATCGCCCGCATTGCCCGAGGTGCGCGCGAACACCGCGACATGGGTGGCATGATGCATCCCGGTGATCCACATCTTGACGCCGTCGATCCGCCAGCCGGGTCTGCCATCGCGGGTCTCGGGGACCGCAACGGTGTCCATATGCGTGGCGTCGGAGCCATGCTCGGGCTCGGTCAGCCCGAAGGCGACGCGCCGCTCGCGCGCGAAGCCGCCGCGGATGAACTCCTCCTTCTGCGCCTCGGTGCCGAAGGTCTCGAACATGGCGACGAAGGGGAAATTGCCGACGATCGAATGCTCGTTCTGGAGATCGTTGTGCAGCCCCAGCCCGCGCTGC
>JAHJWA010000092.1 GCA_018828205.1 Alphaproteobacteria bacterium | reverse complement strand
GAACCCGTCCTCGCCGGTGTAGCCCGCGCGGGTGATCCGAAGCGGCCATTCGCCGAAGTGGTAATCGACCGCCTGCATGAACACCAGCTGCTCGGGCACGCCGCGCATCACGCGGTTGAGCGCGGTCGCGGCATTGGGGCCCTGCAGCGCGATCAGCGCCTGGTCGCCCAGATGGGTGAGCGTGACATCGTCGTCGAGATGCTCGCGCAGATGGGCGATATCGTCCCACTTCATCGCGCCGTTGACCACGAGGTAATAGGTCGGCTCGCCCCAGCTGCCTTCGGTGCCCGCTTCCTCGTCGGCCGCGATCCAGGGGGTGACATTGGTCACCATCAGATCGTCGAGAATGCCGCCCTCTTCGTTGAGCAGCAGCGAATAGCGCACCCGGCCGGGCTTCAGCGTGGCGATCGCGCCGGGGAGCAGCTTTTCCAGCTCCTCGGCCGCGCGCTCGCCCGAGACCAGCAGCTGGCCCATGTGGCTGACGTCGAACAGCGAGGCCTGCTCGCGGGTCCAATTGTGCTCGGCGACGATGCCCCCGCCTTCGCCGGAGGAATATTGGATCGGCATCTCGTAGCCGGCGAATTCCACCATCCGCGCGCCCTTGCCGCGGTGCCAGCCATCGAGCGGCAGTCTGGCTGGGGTCTCGTCCGGAAGGTCGTCCGGGGAAAGGTCTGGGGCTTCGCTCATCATGTTTCCCGACTGCATGCACTGGCGCGCCCCGACGGGACGCGTATCGATCCATGCCCCCTCTGTCGGGTGACCTGAGAGACTGACCCGTGAATGGACGGGCTTACCCCTTCGGTGGCCACCCCTTGCGGAGCGACGCTTTCCAGAGTGTCGAAGAGGCCCGCGCGGTCCGTTGGCCTGAGAGTTTCCGGGGCGGTTGCTCCTTCGGCGCCGGGGGCCTGCCCGGCCCCGCGATCTCTCCCGCGCGCGCCCGCCGCAGAATCGCTCCCGCCGCCGACGCCACCGCCCTGCGCGATTGCGCCGCGCCGGTCAATCGAGATTGGGACGCAGCCAGCGCTCGGCGGTGGAAAGCTCGACCCCGCGCCGCGCGGCATAATCCTCGAGCTGGTCGCGGCCGATGCGGGCGACGCCGAAATAGGCCGCCTGCGGATGCGCGAAATAGAACCCGCTGACCGCCGCGGTGGGGAACATGGCGAAGCTCTCGGTCAGTTCGAGCCCGACGTTGGTCTGGGCATCGAGCAGGTCGAACAGCATGGGCTTGAGGCTGTGGTCGGGACAGGCGGGATAGCCCGGCGCGGGGCGGATGCCGCGATACTGTTCCTTGATCAGCGCCAAATTGGTGAGCTGCTCGCCCGGCGCATAGCCCCACAGATCGGTGCGGACATGCTGGTGCAGCCGCTCGGCGAAGGCTTCGGCGAAGCGGTCGGCGAGCGCCTTGAGCAAGATGTCCGAATAATCGTCCTTGTCGGCCTGGAAGCGCGCGGAATGCGCATCGAGCCCGTGGATCCCGACCGCGAAGCCGCCCATCCAGTCGCCCGCGGGATCGATGAAATCGGCGAGGCAGTAATTGGCGCGGTCGCGGCTCTTCTTCACCTGCTGGCGCAGAAAGGGAAGCACCACCGGATCGCCGCCATCGGGGCGCTCGAGCGCGATATCGTCGCCCTCGCGGCGGCAGGGCCACAGCCCGCAGACCCCCCTCGCGGTCAGCCATTTCTCCGCCACGATCCGGTCGAGCATCGCCTGCGCATCGGCGAACAGGCTGCGTGCGCTATCGCCGACGACATCGTCCTCGAGGATGGCGGGATAATTGCCGTGCAGCTCCCAGGCGCGGAAGAAGGGCGTCCAGTCAATATAGTCGCGCAGCTCGGCGAGCGACCAGCTTTCGTAGACATGCAGGCCGGGCTTGAGCGGCGGCGCCGGCTTCTCGGCGAAATCGGCGGGAAAGGCACGGCTGCGCGCCTCGGCGAGACCGAGCAGTTCGCTCTGCGTCTTGCCCGCGCGCGCGTCGCGCAGCGCGACATATTCGGCTGCAGTCTCGGCGACGAAATCCTCGCATTGCGTGTCCGAGAGCAACCGGCTGGCGACCCCGACCGCGCGGCTGGCGTCGAGGACATGGATCACCGGCCCGTCATAGGCGGGATCGATGCGCAGGGCGGTGTGAACCTTGCTGGTGGTCGCCCCGCCGATCAACAACGGCATGGTCATGTCCGCGCGCGCCATTTCCTCGGCGACGGTGACCATCTCGTCCAGCGAGGGGGTGATGAGGCCCGACAATCCGATCATGTCCGCCTGGTTCTCGTTCGCGGCTTGCAGGATTTGCGACCACGGCACCATCACGCCCAGGTCGATCACGTCGTAGCCGTTGCATTGCAGGACCACGCCGACGATGTTCTTGCCGATATCGTGAACATCGCCCTTCACGGTCGCCATCACGATCTTGCCCTTGGCCTTGCGCTGGCTTTCGGGAAGGAGATCCTTCTCCGCCTCGATGAAGGGGATCAGATGGGCGACCGCCTTCTTCATCACGCGCGCCGATTTGACCACCTGAGGCAGGAACATCTTGCCGCTGCCGAACAGATCGCCGACCACGTTCATCCCGTCCATCAGCGGACCCTCGATCACCTCGATCGGGCGCCCACCGGCCGCTTCGGTGGCGGCGCGCATTTCCTCGGTATCGTCCACGACATGCGCATCGATCCCTTTGACCAGAGCATGTTCGAGCCGCTTGGCGACGGGGTAGCTGCGCCATTCCGCGGCCTGCTTTTCCGCCACTGCATCGGTACCGCGAAACCGCTCGGCCAGCGCGACCAGCCGCTCGCCCGCATCGGGATCGCGGTTCAGGATCACATCTTCGCAGGCCGTCCGCAGTTCGGTTTCGATCTGGTCATAGACGTCGAGCTGGCCGGCGTTGACGATTGCCATGTCCATACCCGCTGGAATGGCGTGGTACAGGAAGACGGAATGCATCGCCTTGCGGACCGTCTCGTTGCCCCGGAACGAGAAGGACAGGTTGGACAGTCCGCCCGAGATATGGACATGCGGACACCGCGCCTTGATCTCGCGGCAGGCCTCGATGAAATCGACCCCGTAATTGTTGTGCTCCTCGATCCCCGTTGCCACGGCAAAGACGTTGGGATCGAAGATGATATCCTCGGGCGGGAAACCGATCCCGACCAGAAGTTTGTAGGCGCGCTCGCAGATTTCGACCTTGCGCTCCTTGGTGTCGGCCTGTCCGACCTCGTCGAACGCCATGACCACCACGGCGGCGCCGTAGTTCATGCATTTGCGCGCGTGAGCGAGGAACTGCGCCTCGCCTTCCTTCATGCTGATGGAATTCACGATCGGCTTGCCGCTGACGCATTTCAGCCCGGCCTCGATCACGTCCCATTTCGAACTGTCGACCATGACCGGGATCCGGGCGATGTCGGGTTCGGCCTGGATCAGCTTGAGAAACGTCGTCATCGCCTCGTGCGCGTCGAGCAGGCCCTCGTCCATGTTGACGTCGAGCACCTGCGCACCGGCTTCGACCTGCTGGAGAGCAACTTCGACGGCGGCGGCATAGTCGCCGGCCATGACCAGCTTCTTGAACCGGGCGGAGCCGGTGACATTGGTTCGCTCGCCGATATTGACGAAACTGGTCGAGGAGGCGGCTTTATCGAGCGACACGATTGGATTTGCCTTGGTTAGACGGCGAGGCGGTGGCGAATTCGGAGAACGGCAAGGCGCGCCTACGCGGCCATCGTGAAGGGTTCGAGGCCCGCAAGACGCGTCCGCACCTCCGGCGTGGGAATCGCTCGTGGCGGCAAATTGCGCACCGCCTCCGCGATCGCCCTGATATGATCGGGTGTCGATCCGCAGCATCCGCCCAGCACATTGACCTGGCCCTGCTCCGCCCATTCGCCCACCAGCCCCGCGGTGGTCTCTGGCAACTCGTCGTATTCGCCGAGTTCGTTGGGCAAGCCAGCGTTGGGATAGACCATGATCAGCGTGTCGCAGATCGCGCTCAAGGTCTTCACATGCGGCCGCAACTGCTGCGCTCCGAACGAGCAATTGAGCCCGATCGTCACCGGCCTGGCGTGACGGATCGCATGCCAGAACGCCTCCACGGTGTGTCCGGAAAGATTGCGTCCCGAAAGATCGGTCAGCGTCATCGACATCATGATCGGCAGATCGCGTCCCAGATCGTTGGCCGCCTCCATCGCCGCCATCACCGCTGCCTTCGCGTTGAGCGTGTCGAAGACCGTCTCGACCAGGATGAAATCGACCCCGCCTTCGACCAGGGCATCGATCTGTTCGCGGTACACGTCCTTGAGGAAATCGAACTCGATCTCGCGATACCCCGGATCATTGACCTCGGGCGAGAGCGACAGGGTCTTGTTGGTGGGGCCCAGCGCGCCGGCGACGAAACGGGGGCGGCCATCCTTCGCTGCGAACTCATCCGCGATGCCGCGGGCCAGCCGGGCCGATTCGACGTTGATCTCGCGCACGAGATGTTCGGCCCCGTAATCCGCCTGGCTGATCCGGTTGGCGGAAAAGGTGTTGGTTTCGGCGATGTCGGCGCCCGCTTCGAAATAGGCGCGGTGGATCGACGCGACCACCTCCGGCTTGGTAAGCCCGAGGATATCGTTATTGCCCTTCTGGTCGTGCGACAGGCCGAGAGTGCCGGCATAGGCCGCCTCGTCCAGTTTCCAGTTCTGGATTGCGGTGCCGAATGCTCCGTCGGTAATCAGGATGCGCTTAGCTGCCTCCGCCTGCAACAATTCGCGAGCGCCCATCACGAGTCTCCCTGGGGGCGCCGGCCCAGCATGTGGCAGATCGCATAGCTGAGATCGGCGCGGTTGAGCGTGTAGAAATGGTATTCGCGCACCCCGCCGGCGTAGAGCCGGCGGCAGAGTTCGGCTGCCACGGTCGAGGCGACCAGCTGGCGCGCCGCTGGGCGACTGTCGAGCCCTTCGAACAGACCATCCATCCAGCCGGGGATCGCCGCGCCGCACAGGCCGGCGAATTCGCGGGCGCGCGCGACATTGGTCACGGGCAGGATGCCGGGGACGATCGGCGCGGTGATCCCGTGCGCCTGCGCCGCGTCGCGGAAGCGGAAGAAGGTGTCGGGCGAGAAGAAGAACTGCGTGATGGCGCGGGTGGCGCCCGCGTCCAGCTTGCGCTTGAGATTGTCGAGATCGCTGGCGGGGCAATCGGCCTCGGGGTGGGTCTCGGGATAGGCGGCGACCGAGATCTCGAAATCGGCCACTTCGCGCAGGCCCGCGACCAGTTCGGCGGCGCTGGCGAAGCCTTCGGGATGCGGCGCGAACTTGCGCTGCTGGTCGGGCGGATCGCCGCGCAGAGCGACGATGTGGCGCACGCCCGCTTCCCAATAGTGCTCGGCGATCTCGCGGATCTCGGCCTTGCTGGCATCGACGCAGGTGAGATGCGCCGCGGCGGGCAGTCCGGCCTCGGCGATGATCCGCGCGACGGTCCGGTGGGTGCGCTCGCGGGTGGTGCCGCCGGCGCCATAGGTGACCGAGACGAAGCTGGGATCGAGCGGCGCGAGCTCCTCGATCGACGCCCAGAGCTGTGCTTCCATCTTCTCCGACTTGGGCGGGAAGAATTCGAAGCTCACGTCGATATCGCCGGGCAGGCCGGAGAACAGCGGCGCATCCAATGCGGTGCGCGCTTCGAGCATCTGGTCGAGGGTCGGGCTCACGAGGCAACCTTTCGTTCGGTTTCGGACCGCGCGCGGTCGGCATCCAGCCGCTTGCAGACCCAGATCTTCACCACCAGTTCGCCGCCCTCGAGCGCCTGCGGCTCGGCTACCGCGAAGCCGGCGTCGGCGAGGAAGCCCGCCATCTGGTCGTCGCGGAAGCCGAGCCGGGCGTGGGCGTGCTTCTCGCGCAATTCCTCGCGCTGATGCGCGGCGAAATCGACGATCGCGACGCGGCCGCCCGGCTTGAGCACCCGCCCCGCCTCGACCAGCGCGGCGGCGGGATCGGGGGCGAAATGCAATACCTGGTGGAACAAGACGGTGTCGAACAGCGCGTCGCCGAAGGGCAGGCCGGCGAAATCGCCCTGCACCAGCTCGACCCGCTCGGTGGGCAGATGCTGGAGCTTGGCGCGCGCGACCCGCAGCATGGCCAGGCTCTTGTCGAGCGCGACGATATGATCCGCCGAGCGCGCGAACAGCTCCGCCATCCGCCCGGTGCCGGTGCCGATGTCGAGCAGCCGGCCCAGCCCCTGCGTGTCGAGCGCCTGCGCCAGCGCGGTCTCGACCTGTTCGTCCGAGGTGTGCATCCGGCGCAATTCGTCCCAGTCGTGCGCATGCGCGGCGAAATAGGACGCGGCCTGTTCCTCGCGGGTGGCGCGGATCGCGGCCAATCGCTGACGATCCTGCGCGCAGGCGCGGGCGAAATCGGCGTCTTCCTGCTCGGCGCATTCGAGCATCGCGGCGATCGTCTGGCGCAAGGGCGTGGCGCGATCGCCCGCCGGTGCGGCGCGCAGGAACACCCAGCTGCCCTCGCGGCGGCGTTCGGCCAGGCCCGCGCTGGCGAGAATGCCGATATGGCGCGAGACGCGCGGCTGGCTCTGCCCCAGCACCTGCGCGATCTCGCCGACCGCGAGCTCCATCGACCCGACCAGCCGCAGGATGCGCAGGCGGGTGCTGTCGGCCAGGGCCCGGAAGGTCGTATCGATCGCCATCGCCGCCTACATATAAAGGTATCGACAATTGTGTAAATGGGTTTCGCCGAACCGCTCCCCATCGCCGGCGGCCCGGTCTCGCAGGGTTTGCTCGACCTTCTTCCCCTGAGGCCGCTCGACCCTTGCCCATGAATCGCGCAAATCCCGGCAAACAAACGCCAAATTAACCTCTTGGGCTGACTGTCCGACCCGGCGGGGCCGCATGATCGCATTCCCGTCCAAGAAGTTCGCACCATCGGGTTCGTACCCCCCCGTTCGCCGCAGGAGCACCATGGCACGGCAATTCCCAGACGCTCGAGGCTCCGACTTTCCAGACCCATACGAATGCAGCGCCGCCTGCCGGCGGGGCGGGGCGCGATGACGCGGGGCGGGATAGACAGAACAGGGCGCGCGCGCTTCGTCGAGGATCTGCTGTCCTACATGACGCTCGAGGAGAAGATCGGGCAGTTGCGCGTGATCCGGCTGACCGAGACCAGCCGCAATGAGGACGGAAGCTTTGGCGAGGAGGTGCTCGCGCTGCTGCGTTCGGGACAGGCGGCGGCGATCGCGGGTGTCGCCAGTCGCGCCGAGGCGATCGAGCTCCAGACCATCGCCGTCGAGCAGTCGCGCTTCGGTGTCCCGTTGTTGTTCACCAGCAAGGACAGCGGCCGCGCGAAACCGCTCTGGCCCGACCCGCTGGCGATGGCTGCAAGCTGGGACCCCGACGCGGTGTGGCGTCTGTCGCGGGTCCTCGCGCACGAGGCCACCGCGCGGGGCTGGAGCCTCGTCGCAACGCCCCCGGTCCGCTTGCTGGCCGGAGGGATGGGCGATCCCCAAGCAAGCTTCGGCGCCGAGGTCCATCTGGCCGAGCGGATCGCCTGCAGCCTGCTCGGCGGGCTGCAGGGCGAGTCCCCCGCCAGCATCGAGAACGTGCTCGGGCTGCTGTGTTACGGACCGCTGGCGGCGACGGGCCCCGAGCGTCACGCGACCGAGCAATTGATCCGCGCGATCCTGCGCAAGAGCGATCTCGCGGCGATCGAGGAGATGCACGCGGCCAGAGGCGCTGGCGAGGAGGCCGTGTCGAGCATCCATTCGAGCTTCGCCGGGATCGATCTGGGCGCCTGGCGCCGGCTGGCGCGGCTGAGCGCGACCCAGACCGACGAGACCGACCGGCGCGCAATCACGAGCGGGATGGACCGCGGCTATCTGTCGCCCAACACGATCGACGAGGCGGTGCGCCGGGTGCTGGCGGCCAAAAGCGATCTCGGCCTGTTCCGCGATCCCTTCCTCAAGCTCGGCCCCGCGGCCGAACCCTCCCCCGGCGCGGCTCTTGCGGGCCGCGCGGCGCGCGACGACCTCGCGCGCAAGTCCATGGTGCTGCTCCGCAACGAGAACGAGCTCCTTCCGCTGGCACGCGATTCGGGCAAGCTGCTGGTGGTGGGCACGGGACACGAAGCCACCGCGGGGCTGCGCCGGGCGCTCAACACATTCGGGATCGAGCACAGCACGGTCGCCGGCCTCGCGCTGCGCGCCGAGGACGGGACGAACGAGCTTGCCTCGATAGGGGCGGACGGACTTTCCGTTGGCATGGCCTGCGACGCGGCGACGCGCAGCGCCGTGGTGCTGATGGTGATTACCGATGCCGATTGCGAACCGATCGAGAACAGTCTGGCGCTGCGTCCGGGAGCCGCGGCGGAGGTGCTGCTGCGCGCGCTGGTACACGTCAATCCCCGGCTCGCGCTGATCGAATCGACCCGTCTGCCGCTGGATCTGGGCGATCTGGCGACGCGGGTCGGAGCTCGCCTGCTCGCCTGGTCGGGCTCCGACGCGAGCGACGATGCGCTCGCCGAAGTGCTGACCGGGCAGGTCAATCCCACGGGGCGTCTGCCGCTCGCGCTGGAAACCGCGGATCGGACCGCCAGCCTGCCGTTCGGCCACGGGCTGGGGTATGCGCGCGTCGCCTACAGCGAGATGGATGTGGAACTGGGCGCCGATCGCGTGATCGCGCAGATCACCCTGCGCAATCTGGGCGAAGACGACTGCGTCGAGACGGTGCTGCTCTATCTGCGCGGGCCCTCGCCCCGGATCGCCGCCAATAGCGAGCTGCGCTGCTTCCAGCGGGTGGAACTGGCCGCGGGCGAAACCCAGCGCGTCCAGTTCGAGCTGGGTCTGGAAGAGCTTGGCGAGATCGGTCCCGATGGGCGCGTGGCGCTGGAGCCGGGCAGCTACGAGATCCTGCTGGGCAGGGACGCCGCCCACCTCTCGGGACGCGAGGTCGATCTGCAGGCTTCGATGATCCGGACCATCGCCGGCTTCTCGCGCGGTGCCAGACTGCGCGCGATCGGCTTCTGATCGCGCCGCGGGCAAGCAACGCGCCCGCTCGGGCCCGAGCCTACAACCGCGGACCCACCAGTCCGAAGCCCCCGCCCTGCGGATCGCGCGCGACGAGCGAATAATCGCCGCCGGGGATCTGGCTCGGCTCCTGCATGATCTTGCCCCCACCGCTGCGCAGCCGCTCCGCCGCGGCGTCGATATCGGGGACGTGGAAATAGAATTGCCACCCCGGCGAGCCGCCGGGTATCACCCCCATCAGCGCGCCGAAGCCGATATCGCCCGCCTGCAGGAAGCGGTAGTCGCCCAGCTCGCCCATCGGCATCGCACCTTCCTGGCCCCAGCCGAAGACGCCGCGATAGAAGGACAGCGCCGCGTCGGGATCGGGCGCCGACAGCTCGCACCACACCGTGTGGCCGAGCGAGGCCTCGCCCGCTTGCCGGAACGCGTGGCTGACCTCGTCGCTCGCGCCGCGCATGACATAGAAGGGAACGCCCTGGGGATCGGCGAGCATCGCCATCCGCCCGACCCCCGGCATGGTGGTGGCGGGCATTTGCGTGATACCGCCCGCCGCCCCGATCGCCGCGACGCTGGCATCGACATCGTCGACCCCGACATAGCCCAGCCAGACCGCGGCATCGGCCATGCCCTCGGGCTGTTTCATCAGCCCGGCGACCTCGCCATCGGGGGCGCTGAGCAGGCGGTAGTCGATACCGGGCGTACCGCTCGGCCTCGCGGTCCAGCCGATCACCTCGCCGTAGAAGACCTGCGCCGCATCCGGGTCGCCGGTGAGCAGTTCGAACCAGATCCATTCGCCGTGTGCGTTGGTCATCATCCGTCTCCTGATGGGGCTCGCCTAGACATCGACGATCGGCACGAACCCGCCGTGCATCATCCGCCTGCCGTCGAAGGGACGGTCGGGTCCGGACAGGCGTTCATCCGCCATCAGCCTTTCCCAGCCCTTGTCGCGCGTCGGCTTGTCGGGCCATTCGATCCAGGAGAAGACCACCGTCTCGCCCGCCTCGCGATGCGTGGCGCGCAGATAATCGGTCTGCTTGCCTTCCATCAGATCCTCGCCCCAGCCATCGACCACGCGGATCGCACCCGCCGCGATCATGGCGGCATCCGCGGCCTTGCAGAATTCGAGATAGGCTTGCTTCTTGCCCTCGGGCACCGGCAGGACGACGCCGTCGATATAGCCCGGCGTCCCGCCCTCGCCGCCCGCATGGAGCAGGTCGAAGCCCGACCAGATCATCCGCTTCCCGTCGAAGGGCATCGCGGGCATGCCCTCCATGGTGGTGTCGGACGCCATGGCCTTGTGCGCCGCGTCGCGCGTCGGTTTGTCGGGATATTCGATCCAGCTGAACACCACCGTCTCCTCCGCCGTGGCCTCGACCGCCTGGTAGAGATCGTTGACCTCGCCGCGCGGGACATCGTCGCCCCAGGCTTCGACCATCCGCGTCGCGCCGTTGCGCTCGAACATCGGCCAGGTCATTTCGGCAAGTTCGCGATAGGTTTCGCGCTCCGCGCTCGGAACGGGCACCAGAAATCCCTCGAAATAGTTCATCGCAGTTCTCCTTGCAGCGCCGGCTCGACCTCGAGTTCGCTTTCCCATTCGGCGAAGCCGGCGGGCGGTGCGCCGGTGAAACCCGCCAGATGGTCGGCCAGCGCCCGGCGGAAGGCGGGCCGCGCCTCGCCGCGCGCGACATAGGCTTGCAAGTGGGGATAGGGGCCGAGCAGCGCGGTGTCCGACAGGATCCGCAGCACCGCGACCATCAGCAGATCGCCGGCGGTGAAGTCGCCATCGAGCCAGTCGTCCCCGCCCAGCCGCGCGGCGAGTTCGCCCAGCCGTTCGTCGATCCGCGCCTCGATCGCGGGGAGGCGCGGCCTGGACCAGGGCTGGTCGGCCTCGAACAGCGTCGCCACGGCGTGGTCCATGATCGGCGGCTCGACCGTGTTGAGCGCGGCGAAGACCCATTCCACGGCGCGGGCGCGGCCCGCCAGGTCGGGTGGCAGCAGCGCGTCGCAGGTGCCGGCGATATGGAGCACGATGGCGCCCGATTCGAACAGCGTCAGATCGCCTTCCTCGTAGGTGGGGACCTGGCCGAAGGGCTGGCGGGCGCGGTGCGGCGCGGCCTTGTGCGCGCCCTGCGAAAGATAGCGAACCGCGTAGGGACGCCCGGCTTCCTCGAGCGCCCAGCGGACTCGCAGGTCGCGCACCTGCCCCCTGGCGAAATCGGGGACCCAGTCGAAAGCGGTGATGCGGATGGCGGCGTCGGGGTCGATCGGCATTGACGTTGCTCCTCATGGCGCGGCGATCCGCCGCGAGGCTCTCAGGCCGCGGCGGGTTCGGCCATGGCGAGGGCGGCGGCTTCCATGTCCATGAACATCGGTTCGTAGATATGGCCGTCGGGATCCTCGAAGGCGCGGGCATACATGAAGCCCATGTCCTGCCGGTCGCGGACATCGGCCCGGCCCCCTGCGCGCTCGGCTGCTTCGGTTATCGCATCAACCGCCTCGCGGCTGTCGAAGGAAAGGCAGAGCAGCGCTTCGGTGGTGGCGCGGGTGTCGGCGATGGACTTGCCAGCGGGCAGGAAGGTTTCGAAGAAATCTTGCGACAGCAGCATCACCGAGATCGTGTCGGACCAGACCATCGCGGCGGCCTGCCCTTGCTGGCTGAACTGCATGTTCTGCTCGAACCCCAGCGCCTCGTAGAACCGCGTCGATGTTTCGACGTCGGCAACCGGCAGGTTCACGAAGATCGTCTTGGCCACGGCCCCTCTCCCGCTTCATGGAGGCAACGAATCACCCTGTTTGACCGTGATGCCCAATTAGGTTAGAAAAAACAACTATGGAATTACCAAACGTGACTGAAGGCGGTTCGGGCGGCGACTGGCCCCGGCCCAGGCGCTGGTACGAAGACGCCTGCGGAACCGCGCTGGCGCTGGAATTCGTGGGCGAGCGCTGGTCGCTGCTGGTGATGCGCGAGCTGATGCTCGGCCCGCGCCGTTTCGGCGAACTCAAGGCCGAGCTCGGGGGGATCAGCGCCAATGTGCTGACCCAGCGGCTCGAGGGGCTCGAGCGCTCGGGCGTGCTGGCGAAGCGCCGGCTGCCCTCGCCCGCCAATGTCTGGGTCTACGAGCTCACCCCCTGGGGCTACGAGGCGGAGCCGATCCTGCAGGCCATGGGCCGCTGGGCGACGCGCTCTCCGCTCCACGATCCCGGCCTGCCGCTCTCGCCGGTCTCGGCGATGCTCTCGCTGCGCACGATGATCGCCGCCGATCGCCCGCCGCTGGCGATGACGCTGGGCTTCCGCTTTCCCAGCGACGTCTTCCGGGCGCGGCTCGATGCCGGGGGGCTGGCGATCGAACGCGGCGAGAATGCTGGCGCGGATGTCATCTTCGCGACCGACACCACGACCTTCGTCGGGCTGGTCTATGGCAAGCGCCCGTTCGAGGATGCCGAGGCCGATGGCAGGCTGGTGCTGTCGGGCGACCGCGCGCTGGCTAAAGCCTTCGTCGACTGCTTCGCGCTGCCGCCCAAGATCGGGCAGGAGCCCTGATCCCGGACAGGAGGGGCGGATCGGGCTGCAGGCCCCGAGGCCGAGCTAGTCGGCCCCGCCCTGCACGCCGTTGGCTTCGATATCGGCGATCAGCGCCTTCATCTCGGCGATCTCGCGGCGCTGCGCCGCGATGATCTCGTCCGCCAGCTCGCGGACCCGGGGATCGTCGATATTGGCCCGCTCGCTGGTCATGATCGCGATCGAGTGATGCGGGATCATCGCCGACATATATTCGGTGTCGTCCACGGTCGCCTGGCTACGCATCAGCCAGAGCGCGAGGGCGAAGACGACCGCGGCGATGCCGAGGATGACGAAGTTCTTCGTCCTGTCCTTATACATGCCCCACATGAAAAGCAGCATGACCGCCATCATCATCGCGCCCATCACGAACATCATCCAGAAGCGCGTCTCGCTCCAGAAGACGTGCTCGGCGGCGTAGGTGTTGCTGTACATCAGGCCGAACATGATCGCGGTCGAGGTCGCGACCATTGCCATGAAGCGCCAGTAGCTCCCGCCGGCGCCGGAATGTTCTTCGCTCGTCATGGTATCTTGCTCCCTGTTGCTTGGTTGGAGATCTCTAGAGCTGGATCCAGCCCAGCGCCCTGGCGCCCATCCACAGGCCCATGCCGATCATGAACAGGTTCTCGGTGAGCGAGACAAAGCCCAGCGGCACGTTGGAATTGCCGCCGACGCAGGCGCATTTGAGCTCGCGGCGGTCGATATAGACCGCCTTGAACACGCTGACCGCACCGACGCTGCCGATGAAGAGCGCCACCGGCACCGAGACGATCGGCAGCGCGCGCGCGACCATCAGCACCCCCGCCAGCGCCTCGCCGAAGGGATAGATATAGCCGTAGCGAACCCAGCGCTTGGCCAGCAGATCGTAATTGAGGAACATGGTCGAGAAGCTGCGCAGGTCCTGCAGCTTCTGCACCGCGAGCAGGCACATCGACACGCCGACGAACCACTCGACCGCCTGCACGGTGAAGATGCTTCCGAGCGCCACCTGGCTGATCGCCAGCCCGAGCAGAAAGGCGACCCCGAAGATCGCGATCACCAGCTGGTAGCTGGTCTCGCCTTCCTTGGGGACGCTCTTGCCGAAATGTGCACGCAGATCGTCGTATCCGCCGATCCGCTGGCCATCGATGAAGGTCTGCGGCGTGGTCGCGACCCCGTGCTGCTGCTTGAACGCATCGGTCTCGGCCCGCGTCGTCAGCGGATAGTCCTCGACCGCGAAGCCCTCGCGCTCGAGCAGGTCGATTGTCTTGAGGCCATAGGGGCAGACATGGTCCGGCATGACCATGCGGTAGACACTCGCGGTCTTCGAGGCGGTTTTCGCGGCGCTCACGACCCGGCGGCGGCTTGCGCGGGATAGTTCGCCCAAAGCTTGATGCCCTCTGGCCCGAAGGCGACGACCTGATAGGCCTGGCGGTGGGCGCCGTGCTCCATGCCGGGCGATCCCATCGGCATGCCGGGGACCGCGAGGCCGGTGACGCCCTCGGGACGCTCGGCGAGCAGCCGCTCGATATCGGCGGTCGGGACATG
>JAHJWA010000091.1 GCA_018828205.1 Alphaproteobacteria bacterium | reverse complement strand
CCGATTTACCGTATACGGGTGTGGCTTGTTGCGACCACGTCCTAAGGCGTGGAGTGCACTTGCTAGCGGCTCGATGGCGACATCGGGCCGCTTCCTCATTTGAGGCGCTTGATGCCGTCCCACGAACTGCCATCGACGTGCACGTTTAAAATTCTTCTGGGTATCTGGTCGTGCAGACTTGCGTAGAACATGCGCTCTTCTTTTTCAGACAGCCGACCATGCTCTTTGCGTAACTTCATGAGTGTGGCGTAAGCTACAAGATCTGCAATCTGGACGAATAGGGATTGCTTCGAATCCTTAAAGTTCGCATCCTTGAGCACGTTCGTTAGTGGAATGCTTTTAGTGCTCGCCCCATCATCCCATGCGCCCTGCTTTGAGCCTGTTGGCAAGTGCTTCTTCGCTTTGCGGAAGAGTCGGCGGTACTCTCCATGCCCTTCATCAAAGAACACCAGCGCAGCCATTTTTTCTTTGCCGCATTTAACCTGCATGCGCTGAAGCATTGCGTAAAGAGCGGCCTCCAGGCGGGAATGGCCGTAGAGACTATAACTACGTTCGCAGGTGACGGAAAACACCGAAGAGCTGGGGAGAAAGTCTAATCCTTTCAGTGCGTGGGCATAGGCCTCTAGCGCTCGCTCCCCATAGAGACGCTTGCCTCGGGGCTGGTATGCATTCCGACCAGTCGCTAATTTTGAGCCCTTAAGTTCTTTTCGAACAGGTATTCCAAATTTGTCTCGAAGGTCTCGTCTCCAAACCTGCGCCTTCTCAAGAAAACTATCCCATTCGATAGGGACCCCGCCAGCTGTCGCCCCCAAAGTGGGGATGGCTACACAACTCAGCACATACGTCTTCTTGTCATCTGACTCGTCAGCGTAGAATGTGATAAGGCCGCAATCTGGGAGCTTCTCTAATGCCATCAAATGAGAAAGACGCGCAGGATAGCCCGAGTCAACTCGACAGATTCAAGGAAGCCGCGCGAGAGCTTGAATGCGACGACGACGAGCAGCACTTTAAGGAGCGGCTCGGGAAGCTGGTAAGGCCGGACAAAAAGAAAGGAGAGCCGTGAGGCTCCCCTTTCGGCGGACACCCTATCGGGGCCGCTAGTCACTCCCTTGCGGGCGGCGGACACCCCTTAATGGGGGCCGCGAGTGAGGTTTATGTAGCAAGCGCACCATGAAGGTTCAATTAAAATTTGAGTCACGCCAGCTTTAGAGTTGGATCGGGAATTCGTGGAAGCCAGGCAAAAAGCCGCTCTAAAATTTCGTGGAACGGATCTTCGGCAAGGCGGGGAACGCCACCCCTCACCTGTTCCAAGCGGCTTGGTGACACCGTATAAATATGATTGCACACGACCCACGATTTTCGGCCTCGCTCGACTTCAATGGGTAACGGATACGCCCATTCTGCGCTCTCTCCTTCTTGAGGGTCCGTAGAGAGGGCCAGAACTGAGCATGGGCCCGAGAGAGTGTTCTTGAATGAGACCACCAAAACTGGCCTCTTTTTCCACATTTCGGGGAGCATCGCGTCCTCCCAAAATTCACACCAGTAGATTCCACGTATTTTTGGGGCAGCTACCAGCTTTGGCCGGATTCTCGGTGGTTTATCCATTCGAGCAGCTAATTCGGGAAAACCAGCAAATCCGCAAGGGCGCGGTGAACACTTTCCTACACGTTACCAACCCGCCTAGCCTGTCGCCATGGACGACGAGCGCAAAGCCAAGCTGGAGTTCGGTATCATCGCATTCGTGATGGTGGTGCCAGCGGGGTATTGGATAGTGAAAACGCTGCTCGCGCTGGTCGCGTAGTAAAAGCCATTTTCACTGGGTGTGGATAAACACGCGCGAAAGATTCGACTCAACGATCTATTTACCCTGATAATACAAGCCGACATGAATAGGGGCCGGGCTAGAGACCCGACCCCATTCATTCCACCTTGGTTTTCGTGCAACCGTCTGGTGGACTGAGCTTGAAACAGCAGGGGTACACTACCCTTGATGACTCGGAGGTCAAGGCGGTTGCGATAGTCCGAAAGGGACAATCGATGGCTAACAACCTGCACGTTTCGTATGATCTTATTACGCCCGGTCAGAATTACGACAAGGTGATTGAGCGCATCAAACAGCTGGGCTCTTGGGCGAAACCTCACATGTCGTTTTGGTATGTGAACTCGACCTACACCGCCTCGCAAGCGGTCGATTACATCAAGCCGGCGCTCGATGTGAACGACAAGGTCTATGTGGTCGATGCCACCAACAATACTGCTGCGTGGAACAGCCTGCCTGAGAACGTCGCCACTCACATTAAGGAGCAGTGGACCCGCTAGTACCGGGCTCGGCCTTACGACGAGCCCCGAAGGGCAATCCGTCTACGTGGAACTGTATGCCCATCGCTCGGGCAACAGCTGCCAACGCCCTTAGACGAAGAGGAACGCCTTGCGGGGCTTTTACCATTTCGGTTAGAGTGCCATTGCTCGTATTGAAAGTTTTCTGGTTCATTTTCAGTTCCTTATTTCTTGGGTTTGTAAAAGACATAAACGCCCTTCTCTAACCAAAGAGTGTCGTGCTGTCAAGTTAAAAAACCAAATAGGTTATCCGATCGCCGCCCGGCGGTCGCGCGATCGCGCTTGCCAGCGTGTCGCGCAGCCCGTACCGGCGCGCAATCTTGCGGGAACAAAGGGTCGGGACGCGATGCTGCGCAGCCTCTACAATTGGACGATGGAGAAGGCCGCGCATCCCCATGCGCTGTGGTGGCTCGCTGCCTTCAGCTTCATCGAATCGAGCTTTTTCCCGATCCCGCCGCACCCGCTGCTCGGGCTGATGTGCCTCGCCGAGCCCACGAAGGCGATCCGCTTCGCCGCGGTCTGCACCGGTGCCTCGGTGCTGGGCGGATTGTTCGGCTATCTGATCGGCTGGGGGCTCTACGACACGATCGGCGCCTGGCTGATCGGCGCGCTGGGGCTGACCGAGGCCTTCCCCGTCGCCGCCTGCCACCTGCGCGAATACGACTTCGAGGCGATCCTGATCGCCGGCGCGACCCCGGTGCCGTTCAAGCTGCTGACCATCACCGCGGGCTTCATCGGGATGAACCTGGTCACCTTCGTGCTCGCGAGCATCGTCGGCCGCGGGCTGATCTTCATGACCGTGGGCGTGCTGTTCCGGCTGTTCGGGGCGCCGATCAAGCTGTTCATCGACAAATATCTCGGGCTGCTGACCACGCTGTTCGTGCTGCTGGTGGTCGGGGGCATCCTCGCGGTGACGATGATCGACACCGGCGGCCAGGGCGACGGCACCGCCGACGCCTGCGCCCAGGCGACCGAGGTCAACCCGCTGGCTTGATGCGGGCCGGAGCGCGGTGCACGCCCGGACTTTCGTCATTGTGAGCCGCCAAAGGCGGCGCGGCAATCCATGGCTCAAGATATCGGCTGCAAACGCCGGTTGCGGTAACCCGTAAGCTCACCCCATGGATTGCTTCGTCGCTACGCTCCTCGCAATGACGAGGCAGTAGACCGGTTCGGACTCCCACCATCGTCATTGCGAGCCGCCAAAGGCGGCGAGGCAATCCATGGCTCAAGCCGTCCGGTTTGACCGCCGGTTCCGGCAGCCCTCACGCTCACCCCATGGATTGTTTCGTCGCTGCGCTCCTCGCAATGACGAGGAGGGGTCTGAGCCTCAGCCCTCGAACTTGATATCCAGCGTGATCTCGGTGTCGAGCAGCCTGGAGATCGGGCAATTGGCCTTGGCATCCTGCGCCAGCTCGTCGAATTTCTCGCGTGCCATACCGGCAACCTTGCCCTTGGTCGACAGCGCCGATTTGGTTACCTTGAAACCGGCATCGTCCTTTTCGAGCGTAACCTCGGCGCTGGTGGCAACCGAGCCCTCCTCGAAACCGGCCTCGGCCAGCTTGAACGACAGCGCCATGGTGAAGCACGCCGCATGCGCCGCGGCGATCAGCTCCTCGGGATTGGTCCCGGCCTTGTCCTCGAAGCGCGTCTGGAAGCCATAGGGCTGCGCCGAAAACGCGCCCGATCCGGTCGAGATATGGCCCTTGCCGGTCTTGCCGAGGCCCTCGTAGCTGGCGCTGGCGGTGTTGGTGGTCTTCATAATGCATCTCCTTCACAGGAGAGACGCCCCGGAGGGGGGCGATGTTCCGACACGCTCGCCGCGCGGTCACCCGGCGGGGGTTCAGTCGTCGCGGCCCCGGCGGCGGTCGCGGCGGTCGTCGCGCCGGTCGCGCCGGTAGTCGCGCCGGTCGCGGCGGCTCTCGCGGCGCTCGAAATCGCGCCAGTCGGCGCGCGCCTCGCGGCGATCCCGGCGGTATTCGCGGCGCGCCTCCCAATAGCGGCGCTGGGCCTTGTTCCAGCGGTGCGCGCGGCGGTCGCGGTCGTAGACGTGGACGCCGGTGCCGGGATAATAATAATCCCCGTACCAGCCGTAATAGGACGGCTGGTAGCGGCCGCCCGAATGGCCGTAACCATCGTCGTAATAGCTGCCGGCGTAGCGCGGTCCGCCGCCGTACCGGTCGTAGGAGGTGCAGCCGGCCAGCGCGACGACCGCGGTCGCCAGCGCTGCGGCGCGCAAGGGGGTCACAAACATGAAATCCGCTCCTGTGTTGTCAGGAGCTTAGCATGCAGGCCCGCCTTGAACCCGTACTGAACCCGGCGGATCGCCCGGGTTCAGACGGGCCGGGCGTCTGTCAGATGATCCCCACAGCCTTGCCGGCGCGCTCAAAGATTTCGAGAATCGCCGCGACCTCCTGCTCGCTGTGCTCGGCGCAGAGCGAGCAGCGCAGCAGCGTCATGTTGGCAGGCGTCGCGGGCGGGCGGGCGAGGTTGACGTAGAGGCCCTCCTTGAGCAGCGCCTCCCACATCATCGCGCCCTTTTCCAGATCCGGCATGATCACCGCGATGATCGCGCTCTGCGCCTCGGGGGTGCCGAGCGTGAAGCCCAGCCCGCGCAGCCCGGCGTGGAGATTGCGCGAATTCTCCCACAGATGCGCGCGCTTGTTGGAACCGTGCATCAGCTTGCGGATGCTGGTCGCCGCGGTCGCGACCACGCTGGGGGGCAGGCTGGCGGTGAAGACATAGGGGCGGCACACCAGCCGCATGATTTCGAACTTGGGATGGTTGGAGACGCAGAAGCCGCCCACCGTGCCCACGCTTTTCGAGAAGGTGCCGATGATGAAATCGACGTCGTCGATGATCCCCTGATCCTCGCAGACCCCGCGGCCGTGCTCGCCGATGAAGCCCATCGAATGCGCCTCGTCGACCAGCACCATCGCGCCGTTCTCCTTGCAGATGCGGACCATCTCCTTGAGCGGCGCGACATCGCCGAGCATCGAATAGACGCCTTCGAGCACCACCAGCTTGCCCGCGCCCGCCGGAATCCGCTTGAGCCGCTTCTCCAGCGCTTCGACGTCGTTGTGCTTGAACGGCACCACTTCGGCATTGCCCATGGCGCAGCCGTCCCAGATGCTGGCGTGGCTGTCGATGTCCAGGATCACGTAATCGCCCTTGCCCGCGATCGTGGAGATGATCCCGAGATTGGCCTGGTAGCCGGTCGAGAAAACCATGGCGTGAT
>JAHJWA010000090.1 GCA_018828205.1 Alphaproteobacteria bacterium | reverse complement strand
GCGGACGTCCTTGGCCACCGCGTCGAGGATGCCGTTGACGAATTTCGCCTCGCGGTCGTCGAAGAAGGCCTTGGCGACATCGACATATTCGCTGATCGCGCTGCCGACGGGCACATCGGGGCGGGCGATGAGCTCGTAGGCGCCGCAGCGCAGCACCTGGAGCATGGTCTTGTCGAGCCGCGCCAGCGTCCAGCCCGAGGCCAGCTTGGCCACCAACGCTTCGTCGATCTCCGCGCGGCGGGCATCGACCCCGGCAACCAGATCGTCGAAGAAATCGACCTCGGCGTCGGCATATTCCTCGCCCTCGACCTCATGGCCGAGGCGATGCATGTGGAACTCGTGGAGCAACCGCGCGAGCGGGGTCTTCTCCATCTGCATCTGGTAGAGCGCCTGGACGGCGGCGAGACGCGCGGCCGAACGGGCCTGGCTGCGTGCTGGTCTGGGGGCGTGGCCGGGTGCGGGTGTGTTCATTTCAATCTCAATTCGATGGAACGGGCGTGCGCGGGCAGGCCCTCGGCTTCGGCGAGCGCCACCGCGGCGGGGCCGATCGCGGCGAGCGCGTCGGGACCGGCGTCGATGAAGCTGGTGCGTTTCATGAAGTCGAGCACCGACAATCCGCTGGCGAAACGCGCGCGGCGTCCGGTGGGCAGGACGTGGTTGGGCCCGGCGATATAGTCGCCGACCGCCTCGGGCGTGGTCCGCCCGAAGAACACGCTGCCGGCGTGGCGCAGCCGGTCGAACAGCGCCTGCGGATCGGCGACCGCGAGTTCGACATGCTCGGCCGCCAACCGGTCGGCGAGCGGCAGGGCCTCTTCGATCGTGTCGACGACGATGATCACGCCATGCGTTTCCCAGCTGGCGCGTGCCACCTTGGCGGTGGGCAGGCTCATCAGCTGGAGATCGACCGCATCCTCGACCATCCGCGCGAAGCCCAGATCGTCGGTGATCAGGATCGACTGGCTGGTCGGGTCGTGCTCGGCCTGGCTGAGCAGATCGGCGGCGATCCAGTCGGGGTTGTTGTCGGCATCGGCGATGACGAGGATCTCGCTGGGCCCCGCGACCATGTCGATCCCCACGACCCCGTAGAGCTGGCGCTTCGCCTCGGCGACCCAGGCGTTGCCCGGGCCGGTGACGACATCGACCTTGGCGATCCGTTTGGTGCCATAGGCGAGCGCGGCCACCGCCTGCGCCCCGCCGACGCGCCAGATCTCGTCGATCCCGGCGATATGCGCGGCGGCGAGCACCAGCGCATTGGTCTCGCCCCCGGGGGTCGGGGTGGCGACCGCAAGCCGCTTCACCCCGGCGACCTTGGCAGGGATCGCATTCATCAGCAGCGAGGAGGGGTAGGAGGCCCGCCCGCCCGGGACATAGAGCCCGGCGGCATCCACCGGTAGCCAGCGCGCCCCCAGCCGCATCCCGATCGAGTCGGTGCGGTCGCTGTCCGCGGGCAATTGCTGCTCGTGATAGGCGCGGATGCGGTCGGCGGCGAGCTGGAGCGCGTCGCGCAGCGTGGGGTCGAGCGCGTCATAGGCGGCGCGGATATCCTCCGCGGGAATCCGCCAATCGGCATCCTCGGTGAGGCGGTGCCCGTCGAAACGCATGGTGTATTCGACCAGCGCATCGTCGCCGCGCTCGCGCACTTCGTTGAGGATATTGGCGACATCGCGGCCGACATTGGCATCGGCATCGCGGCGGTTGCGGACGATCCGCGAGAAGGCCTGTTCGAAATCCGCGGCATTGGCGTCGAGGAACTTCATCACGCGGCCCTTCGTGCGGAGGCATCGGCGCGGAAGGCCTCGACCAGCGCGCCGACGCGCGGATCGGTCTTGAGCGCGGCGCGGTTGACGATCAACCGGGCGGAAATGTCCATGATCCGGCTGGTCTCGACCAGCCCGTTCTGCTTGAGCGTCCGTCCGGTGGAGACCAGATCGACGATCCGCCCGGCGAGGCCCAGCACCGGGGCGATCTCCATCGCGCCGTTGAGCTTGACGCATTCGGCCTGGATCCCCTGGCGCTCGAAATGCCGCCGGGTGATGTTGGGATATTTGGTCGCGACCCGCAGATGGCTGGCGCTGCAGATGGTCTGCGATGCGCGCTCGGGTTCGGCGACCGCGAGGTGACAGTGGCCGATGTCGAGATCGACCGGCGCATAGAGATCGGCGTAATCGAATTCCTCGATCACATCCGAGCCGACGATCCCCGCCTGCGCCGCGCCATGCGCGACGAAGGTGGCGACATCGAAGGCGCGCACCCGGATCAGCCGCATGTCCTCGCGCGTCGTCCCGAAGGTGAGCGAGCGGTTGGCCTTGTCGTGGAAAGCGTCCTCGGGCACCACGCCAGCGCGCGCCATCACGGGCAGCGCTTCGTCGAGAATGCGCCCCTTGGGCACGGCGAAGGTCAGCAGGTCGGGCATGGTCGCGCAGATAGGCAGCGGCACGGGAAAGGGCAATGGCGATGCAACAGGCCGATTACGTGGTCATCGATCCGCAGGCGCGGGGTCCCGAGGCGGTGGCGCGCGCCTTCGCCAATCAGGTCGCCTATTGCCGCGACAATCAGGCGCCGATCACCGCGAGCGTCTGCGAGGCCCTGCACGCACTGCTCGACGGCGAATGGGGCGAGCGGGGCGGGGCGGTGATGCGGCGGGTGCGCAAATGGGCGGGGCCACCGCTCGCCGATGCGCTGCCGCTGCGCGTCGCGGGCGGGCTGCATGCGCTGCAGCTCGCTGGTGCCGAACCCGATTTGCGCCCGATCTACGAAGGGCTGGGGCCGACCGATGCCGCCGCGCGGATCGCCGCGGCGCTGGAGCGACACGAGGCCTTCCTGCTCCCCTGGCTCGACGGCCCGCCCCAGACCAACGAGGCCGGGCGATCCTGGGGCTTTGCCGCGGCGATGCTGTGGCTCATTGGCAAGGGCCTGCCGCCGCGGTTCGCGCTCTGCGAACTCGGGTCGAGCGCCGGCATCAATCTGATGATGGACCGCTACCGCTTCGAACTGGGCGGGGTGACGGCGGGGCCGGAGAACGCCGAACTGCAGCTCGCACCCGAATGGCGGGGGCCACCGCCGCCGCAGCGCAGCTTCGAGATCGTCGCGGCGCGGGGCTGCGATGTCGCGCCGGTGGATCTGACCGATCCCGATCAGGCATTGCGGCTCAAGGCCTATATCTGGCCCGAGTTCACCACCCGTTTCGCGCGGATGGATGCTGCGGTCGCGCTGGCTGTCGCCGCGCCGCCCCAGATCGCCAAATGCGGTGCGGCGGAGTTCCTCGAACAGGTGCTGGCGCGGCCGCAGGAGGCGGGGGTGACGCGGATGGTGATGCATTCGGTGGTCTGGCAATATATCCAGCCCGAGGAGCGCGCGCGGATCGAGGCGCTGATGGCCGAAGCCGGCGCGCGTGCGACGCCGGAAGCGCCGCTCGCCTGGGTCTCGCTCGAGGCCGATCGCGACACCCACCGTCACGAGCTCGCGGTCCGTTATTGGCCCGGCGGCGAGAGCTGGCGAAACCTGGGCGCCGCGCATCCGCACGGCGCCTGGGTCGAGTGGGCGGGCTAGGCCGTCCGTCCGAGAAAGTCGTCCATCGCCGCATTGACCGCCCCGGGCGCTTCCCAGGGGACGAAATGGCCGCAATCGGGCACTTCGACAACGGTGAGGTCCTTCACCGCCGCGTCCAGCCCCTCGAGATTCTCCGGCGGCAGCGCGATATCGTCGAGCGCCCAGATCACCAGCGTCGGGATCGTCAGCGGCGGCAAAGGCGGCGGGGTCCAGCCCTCGGGCAGTTCGTAGGGCGCATCGGGCGCGGGGATGACGATCGGGCTGGCGCGGTACCAGTTGAGCATCGCGAAGGCGGCGTCGCGGTCCTGCCACTCCGCGAGCAAGCGCGCGCGCTCCTCGGGCTCCATCTTGTCGGGCGCATCCCAGCGGATTTCCTGCATCAGCAGAGCGCCCAGACCATGCTCGCGCACCAGCGCATCGTTCGCCGGGTCGCGGAACCCGCGCATATATTGGCTCGCTTCGCGCTGGACCGGATTGGTGTAGAGCAAGCGCTGGAAGATCGCCGGATGCGGCGCATTGGCCACCACCGCGCGGGTCACCCGCCCGTTCATCTGCCCCATCAGCGCCACGCCCCAGGCGATCGCGCCGCCCCAGTCGTGACCGATCACGGTGAAGCGCTCGACCCCCAGCGCATCCGCTAGTAGAAAGATGTCGCCCACCAGCTTGTCGGGGGTGTAGTCCGAGACCTCGCGGGGCTTGGACGAGCCGCGATAGCCGCGCTGGTCGGGCGCGATGCAGCGGAAGTTATTGGAGAAATGCGCGATCTGGTGGCGCCAGGTGCGGTGGCTTTCGGGAAAGCCGTGGAGGAAGATCAGCACCGGCGCATCGCGCGGGCCTTCGTCCACCACATCGAGCTCGATCCCGTTGGCGAGCGTGACGCGGGTCTGGTCCATCACGCCTCCTCCTTCTGGAGCTTGTCCATATAGCCCTTGGCGACCATCTGCGCGACCTGGTCGAACAGCTGGTCCGGAGTGCGGCGCAGCTCGCCCATCGCCTCCTCCATGCCTTGCGCGACGATGATCTCGCGCTGGTTGAGTTCGACCGCGTCGACGATCGTCTTCGCGGCATCGCCGGGCGCGATGCCCTCGTCGATCGCCTTGTCGCTGTGGCCGCGCCGGCTGCCGTCGCCGGTCAGCGCGTTGCGGCTGACATCGGTCGCGACCGATCCCGGGCAGACCACATGGACGTCGATCCCGCTTTGCGACAATTCGCCGCGCAGCGCGTCGGCATAGCCGATCAAGCCGAATTTGGCGGCGCAATAGGCGGTCCGCAGCGGCACCCCGACCTTGCCCGCGATCGAGGAGATGAAGACCAGCTTCCCGCTGCCGCGCTGGGTCAGATGCGGGAGCAGCGCCTGCGTCGCGGCGATTTGCGCGGTGAGGTCGATTGCGATGATGTCGCGGTAAACCTGCATCGCGGTGTCGACCGCGGGGCTGCGCTGCGAGACCCCGGCATTGGCGACGAAGATGTCGACGCCGGCGCCTTGGGTGGCGCGCGCCGTCGCCTCGCGCAGCCCGTCCTCGTCGCGGACATCGAAGGGCAGCACCAGCGTCTCGGTCTCGAGCGATGCGGCGACCTCGTCGAGCCGCGCCCGGTCGCGTCCCGACAGGATCACCCGCGCCCCGCGGCTCGCCCATTCGCGCACCAGCGCCGCGCCGATCCCCGAGGAGGCCCCCGTGATCCAGACCGTCTTGCCTTCGAAACCCATGATGCTCTCCTGATAGCTTTGTCGTTGATCGCGTTGCCCGGCGGCCTTTGGATGCGCTCCTGGGGCCGTTGCTTAGGGGTAGGTGACGGTCTTGGGTGCACCGGTGGGGAGCGGAATATGTTCCTCGCTATCGCCCGGGACCTCGGGAAACCGCCGTTCGCGCCAGTCTTCCTTGGCCTGTTCGATCCGCTCGCGGCTCGAACTGACGAAGTTCCACCAGACATGGCGCCTGG
>JAHJWA010000089.1 GCA_018828205.1 Alphaproteobacteria bacterium | reverse complement strand
GACCCCGCGCAATTCATCCGCATCCACCGCTCCACCATCCTGCGCCGCGACCGCATCAAGGGTCTGCGGCACGACGGGCTGGGGGTCTGGTCGGTCGAGCTCGACGATGGCGAGGGCTTGCGGATCGGGCGGACCTACCTGCCCAAGGTCAAGGCGATGGCCGGGCGCTGAGCCGCGGGTTTGCCCGCCAGCGGCATCCCGCGAAATAGGAGCCCCGGTCGCGGACTGGATCGACCGGGGCTCCGGGTAGCCGACTCTGGGGAAAGTCAGCCGCCCAGACGCTGCTGCTCGAGAACAGCCGCGATCTGACGGTTCACCTGGCGCTTGGCTTCTTCCATGCAGCGCCGCGCGTCGCTGTTCCTGATCCGCGTGCCGGTCGCGGTCGTGTCGGCCTCGCAGACCTTGCGCGCCGCGGCATCGATACGCTGGTCGAGCACGCGCTGTCCGGCGGGGGTCGAGAGCGCCAGATCGTCGTATTTGACGGTAACGTCCCGCGCCAGAGCCGGGGCTGCCGGGATGGCGAGGCCGATCGCCGCCGCGATGCACAATATGGGTTTCATCTCACATCCTCCTTGTCGCGATCGCCTCCATCGGGGGGGAAGGAGCGCGTCGCATGTCCCTGATGGCCGATTACATCTGTCGACGCATGCGAGCGTCGACGAAGGCTGCGGCGATTGGACCAAAGGCACGAAGTGCCGGACGAACGCCTCTTGGCAATCGGCCAACGGCGCGCGAGAACGTTCGTCGATGGTCCTGATCGTTCTCTTCCTGCTCGGAATCGCCAATTTCGCCCTGCACAAGGCGGTGCTCGAAAGCGGTCATCCGATGATCGGGCGGATCGGCTGGATGCAGCCGCGCGCCAGGTTTCCGATCTCGCTGGTGTTGGAATTCGCGATCCTGCTCGCGACCTTGCTGTTCGTCGCCAACGGCTCGCCGGGGCTGGCGCTGGTCTATGCGATCTACACCGCGCTCAACGGCTTTTCGGCCTGGGCCATTCTCACCGGCCGGATCTGACAAGCCCTTCGCGGGCTTGAAGAATCGCGCTTCGGGAACCGGATGGGCGGCAGCAGCGCTGTGGCTTCATGACCCTTCCCGACAAACTCTGGTTGCTGACCAATGCCAAGAGCGGCAGCAACAGCGAAGCCGCGCTCGACGAATTGCAGGGCCATTGCGGCACCGCCGGCCTGGCGATCGAGCGCACCATCCGCTTTCCCGACGAGGATATTCCCAGCGGGGCCGAACTCGACGCGGCGGGGATCGAATGCCTCGCGATCTTCACCGGCGATGGGACGCTCAACGCCGCGATCACCGGTCTCTACGGCTGGTCGGGCGCGGTGCTGGTGCTGCCCGGCGGGACGATGAACCTGCTCAGCATCCGCATGCATGGCGAGGCCGAGCTGGCGACGATCATCGAGCGCTATCAGCGCGGGGCGATGCGGCGCTGGCGCCCGCAGGTGGCGCGCTGCGAGGCGGGCGATGCGCTCGCCGGACTGCTGATCGGCCCCGGGACTGCCTGGGCCTCGGTGCGCGAGGCAATGCGCGATGCCGATGTCGCCGAGACGGCATCCAAGGCAGGCGAGGCGCTCAGCGCGACCACCGAAGGGCCGCGGGTGCGCTGCAGCGAGCCCCCACTGGGGCGACGCGAAGGCTATCCGCTGCTCGAGATGACCCCGAGCCATCGCGGGATGCAGACCGCGGGCTATCATGCCGACACGCCGCTCGAGCTCGCCCGGCAGGGCATGGCGCTGCTCCGGCGCAGCTTCCGCGAGGGCCCGCACGATCTGCTCGGCCTGGTCGACCGGCTGGTGGTGGAGAATTGCGATGGCGAACCGCTGGGCATCCTCATCGACGGCGAACCCGCGAGCATCGGCGCAAGCGCCGAGTTCACCCTGGCACCTTGCGAAGTCGATCTGCTAGCGTCGCAGCATGGCTACTGACGGCAAGCTCCTCTTCCATCTCAGCGATATCCATTTCGGCCTGGTCGACGACAGGGCGATCGCCTGGGTCAAACGCGAGATCGCCGAGCAGCGCCCCGATGCGGTCGCGATCACCGGCGATCTCACCATGCGCGCGCGCCACCGCGAATTCGCCGCCGCGACGCAGTGGATCCAATCGCTCGACGTCCCGGTGACGGTCGAGGTGGGCAATCACGACATGCCCTATTTCAACCTGATCGAGCGCTTCTTCACCCCCTACAAGCGGTTCCGCGGCATGGCCGAGCATGTCGAGCAGGAGATCGACCTGCCGGGCCTCGCGATCGTCCCGCTCAAGACCGCGGTCCGCGCGCAGCCACGCTTCAACTGGTCCAAGGGCTGGGTCACCGAGGCCGCGCTCCGGAAATGCCTCGCGGCGATCGATGCCCTGCCTTCGGACGCCCGCGCGCTGGTCGCGGTCCATCATCCGCTGCGCGAGGTGGGGACGCAAGGCACCGCGCTGACCATGAACGGGGGCAAGGCGCTGCGCGCGCTCGCCAGCCGTCCGGTCGAAGCGGTGATCAGCGGCCATGTCCACGATGCCTTCGACATCATGGAGCAGACCGACAACGGCCCGGTGCGGATGATCGGCGCGGGCACGCTGTCGCAGCGCACCCGTTCCACCCCCCCCAGCTTCAACGAATTGCGCTGGGATGGCGCGACGCTTGAGGTCTGCGTCCGCAACCTCGAAAACGTCGAGAGCGCGGACATGATGATCGACGATGTCCCCGAGGACGCGACGCCGCCGCGGCGGCCGGGCGAGCCCGTCGCGCCCGTGCACCGCGTCCCGCCGACCGATCCGCCGGTCCACTAGATCTTGACGAAAAAACTCCCCTCCCCACGGGGAGGGGTTGGGGGTGGGGGAGCGCGCCGCAGGCGCGCGTCCCGGCCAGTGGCGTGGTACACCCCCACCCGGCCTCCCCCTCAAGGGGGAGGAGCAAGGGGGTCGATCCAGAGTTGCCATGCTCCCGGCAGTTACGAAAAGATTCCCCAACCAACGACGACCCAACGAGAAAGGGCGGCCCCTCGCGGGACCGCCCTTTTCGTAGTCGTGTCCAACCGGAATATTCGGTCGGCGGCTGCTTAACGCTTCGAGAACTGGAAGCTCTTGCGCGCCTTGGCACGGCCGTACTTCTTGCGCTCGACCACGCGGCTGTCGCGGGTGAGGAAGCCGGCGGCCTTGACCGTCGACCGCAGCGCGGGCTCGTACTTCGTCAGCGCCTGGCTGATGCCGTGCTTGACCGCACCGGCCTGGCCCGAAAGCCCGCCGCCGCGCACGGTGCAGATCACGTCGTACTGGCCTTCGCGATCGGTGATCGTGAAGGGCTGGTTGAGGACCAGCCGCAGCGTCGGACGCGCGAAATAGGTTTCCTGGTCGCGACCGTTGACGGTGATCTTGCCGCTGCCGGGCTTGATCCACACGCGCGCCTTGGCATCCTTGCGGCGGCCGGTGGCATAGGCGCGGCCCTGGGCGTCGAGCTCCTGCTCGCGCAGGGGCACGTTGGCGGTCCGGGCGATCTCGGCGGAATCGCCTTCGGGGGCGTCGCCCGCGATGCTCTTGAGATCGGCCAGATCGGAGACCGAATCCGCCTTGGTTTCGGCCTTGGGCTCGGAAGCCGCCTCGGGCTTGGCTTCGCTGGTGGCTTCGGCCGAAGTCTCGGTGGTTTCGGGCGCGGCGTCGACCTTGGTCTCGGTGGGGGTCTCGTCGGCGGGGGTTGCGCTGGTGTTGTCGGCGACCATTAGCTGCTTGCCTTGTTCTTGCGGTTCATCGAGGCGACGTCGAGCGTCTTGGGCTGTTGGCCGTCGTGCGGATGCTCGGTGCCGGCATAGAGATGCAGCGCGCGCATCTGGTCGCGGCCCAGCGGTCCGCGCGGGATCATGCGCTGGACGGCCTTCTCGAGCACGCGCTCGGGGAAGCGGCCCTCGAGCACCTTCGCAGGCGTGGTTTCCTTGATGCCGCCGGGGTGACCGGTGTGGCGGTAATAGACCTTGTCGGTCATCTTGCGCCCGGTGAACTTCACCTTCTCGGCGTTGATGACGATGACGTGATCGCCGCAATCGACATGCGGGGTGAAGCTGGGCTTGTGCTTGCCGCGCAGGATATTGGCGATGATCGTGGCGACACGACCGACGACCAGGCCGTCGGCGTCGATAATGTGCCAGTCCTTTTCGACCTCGGCCGGTTTGATCGACCGGGTCATCTTGCTGAGAGCCTTCATGGCTTGGAATTCCGTTTCTAGTGTGTGGTTGCGCGAATCCGGCCGCTGCCGGGCTCACGAAGCGGGCGGCAAATGGCGCCAGACCCGCCGCAAGTCAAGCAAATCCGCGCCTGCGCGGTGGGGTATAATAATACCACCATTGCATCTGGTCGCTGTCGGCGGCGGCTGCTTCTAGCCGCGGCGTCCCAGCGCGTGCGCCCCCCAGGCGAAGGCCGCGACCAGCAGCGCGCCGACCAGCTGGTGCGCCACCGCGACCCACAGCGATACCCCGGTCAGCACGGTGGCGATGCCGAGCAGGATCTGCGTCCCGAAAGCGGCGTGGATGGCGAGCGAGGCGCGGCGTTCGAGCGGCTTCACCCGCCGCGCCATCACCACCAGCGCGATCACCGCCGCCCAGGCCCACCAGCGGTGGAGGAAATGCAGCAGGAAGGGATCGTGCGTCAGCGCCCAGAGGAAGCCGTTCGCGGTGTCGTATTCGGGGACCAGCCGCCCCTGCATCAGCGGCCAGCTGTCCGAGGCATGGCCGGCGTTGAGCCCCGCGACCCAGGCGCCCAGCAGCAACTGGAGGAACAGCACCAGCCCGACCCAGCTCGCCAGCGCGGTCCAGCGCGCGCGCGGCTCTCCGCTGCGCGCCAGCCGCTGCAGGTCGAGCGCGGTCCAGACCAGCCCGCCCAGCGTCACCAGCGCGGTGAGCAGATGGATCGAGAGCCAGAAATGGCTGACATCGGTCATCTCGCCCGACAGGCCCGAGCGGACCATGAACCAGCCGAACACGCCCTGCATCCCGCCCAGCGCCAGCAGCGCGAGCAGCCGCGGCTTGTAGCCTGCGGGTATCGCGCGCTTGAGCCAGAACCAGGCGAGCGGCAGCGCGAAGGCCAGCCCGATCATGCGCCCGAGCAGGCGGTGGAACCATTCCCAGAAATAGATGAACTGGAACCCGGCGAGATCCATCCCCGCGGGGCCGGTCACGTTGCGATATTCGCCGGTCTGGCGGTAGAGCTCGAACTCGGCGCGCCAGTCGGCCTGGGTCAGCGGGGGGATCGCGCCGGTCACCGGCTGCCACTGGGTGATCGAGAGCCCGCTTTCGGTCAGCCGCGTGATCCCGCCCACCGCCACCATCGCGATGACCAGCAGCGCGACCAACAGCAGCCAATTGGCGATTGCGGCCGGTCGCAGCGCGGCCGGGGAAGCGGGCCGGGAAATGGGCCGGGGAACGGGCCGGGAGACGGGGTTGGTCATGCCCGGCTGTTTGATTGGCCCTCTTCGGGCGCGCAAGTGCAAATCGGACAAGCGTCAGACCGGGGCGCGCAAGGTTTCGGCGAGCCGCGTGCAGGGCGCGGGGGCAAACTAAATATGCGACCGGTGCTTGTATAATGTTACACTATCACATAGATAATCCCGCGATGCTTCAGCGTACCATCTCTCCGATTCGCCGTCGTCTCGATCGCAGCGGCATCGTGCTTTCGGGCCTGTGCGCCCTGCACTGCCTTGCCAGCATCGTGATCGTGTCGGGTCTGGGCATCGGCGGACAGTTCTTCTTCCATCCCGACATCCACCGCATCGGCCTGGCCATCGCGGTGCTGATCGCCGCGGTCGCGATCGGCTGGGGCGCGCTGCGCCATCGCCGCGCCGCGCCCTTCGTGGTGGCGATGACCGGGCTCAGCTTCATGGGCGGCGCGCTCGCCGTCCCGCACGGCTTCGAGGAAGCGGTGCTGACCATCATCGGGGTGGCGCTGGTCTCGCTCGGGCACGTGCTGAACTTGCGCAACGCGCATTGACCGCTATCTCGCGGTCATCATGACTGCACCCATCACCCTTACCGTCAACGGCGAGAGCCGCCGCACCACCGCCACCACGATCGCCGAACTGGTCCGCGAGCTCGCGCTCGATCCGGCCAAGGTCGCGGTCGAACGCAACGGCACCATCGCCCCGCGCAGCGAGCTCGCGTCGCACCCGGTCGCCGAGGGCGACAGCCTCGAGATCGTCCATTTCGTCGGCGGCGGCGCGCAGGAGCGCGGCGACAGCTGGAGCGTCGCGGGCCGCACGTTCCATTCTCGCCTTATCGTCGGTACGGGCAAGTATAGTGACTTTGCCCAAAATGCCGCCGCCCTCCAAGCCAGCGGCGCCGAGATCGTCACCGTCGCGGTGCGGCGGGTCAATGTCAGCGATCCCAAAGCGCCGATGCTGACCGATTTCATCGACCCGAAGAAGGTCACCTACCTGCCCAACACCGCGGGCTGCTTCACCGCCGACGACGCGATCCGCACGCTGCGGCTGGCGCGCGAGGCGGGCGGCTGGGATCTGGTCAAGCTCGAGGTGCTGGGCGAAGCGCGCACGCTCTATCCCGACATGCGCGAGACGCTCAAGGCGACCGAGGTGCTGGCCAAGGAAGGCTTCCTGCCGATGGTCTATTGCACCGACGATCCGATCGCTGCCAAACAGCTCGAAGAGGCTGGCGCGGTCGCGGTGATGCCGCTGGGCGCGCCGATCGGCTCGGGGCTGGGAATCCAGAACCGCGTCACCATCCGGCTGATCGTCGAGGGCGCCAGCGTCCCGGTGCTGGTCGATGCGGGCGTGGGCACCGCCAGCGACGCCGCGGTGGCGATGGAGCTGGGCTGCGACGGCGTGCTGATGAACACCGCGATCGCCGAGGCCAAGGACCCGATCCGCATGGCCCGGGCGATGAAGCTGGCGGTCGAGGCCGGGCGCGACGCCTATCTGGCGGGCCGGATGGGGACGCGCAAATATGCCGATCCCAGCAGCCCGCTCGCCGGATTGATCTAACCGCCTGCAATCCGGGGCGTTTGGGCGCATCATGCGGAACCCGATGGCGGTTCCGCGCGCTTGAACACCATAGCCGCTTTTCCTGCGGCTTGCCGCCGAGAGGACCCATTCCGATCGGTCGGCTCATTTATGCAGGAGAACAGACATGGGCGAGATGACAGACAAAGCCAAGGGCATCGCCAACGAGGCCGCCGGCAACACCAAGCAGGCGGTCGGCAATGCGACCGACGACCATTCGATGAAGGCCGAAGGCAAGGCCCAAGAGCGCAAGGGCGAAGCCCAGAACCTCAAGGGCGAAGTCAAGGGCGCACTCGGCGACAAGGTCTGATCCCAGGCACCAAAACAACGAGAGGCTCGCGGGAAACCGCGGGCCTTTTTCGTGCCTGGCGCACCACCATCCTGCCCGCGCCGCATCTTTCGGTGCCGCGCACACGGGCTGTTAACCATCATCGCCGATACTGGGCTCTGCAACAGGGAGGGCCGAGATGGCCATTGCAACCACGGCATCGGGTACCATCGCGGAAATGCGCGAATTCGCCGGCTTCACCGCCGCCGAGCAACGCTACATCCGCCGCAGCCTCGACATCGGTCTGGGCCGCTGCGACGCGTTTCAGATCTGGGGCCGGAGCGCGGGCGAGACAGCCGCTATCCGCAGCCAATACGTCGCCTATCAGGAACTCAAACCGCTGCGCCGGTCGATCCCGGTTGCGACCGGCTTCGATGCGGTCGAGGGCTTCGTCGGCAAGCTGACCCGGGTGGCCGCCTTCGATCTCGCGCAGGAGCGGATCGACTGCTTCTCCGCCTTCCGTTTCCTCTACGAGCGGCTGATCGGCGCCGATTCGCGGCCCTGGCTGCCCAGCGCCTTCTGCGCCGCCGCCGCGCTGCCGCAGATCCAGCCCCAGCGCCGCAAGCTGCTGCTCCAGTCGCTCAGCGAGGCCGCGGCGACCGCCCCGGGCTGGTCCGACCGCCCGCCGCGCTTCTATCCCGAATATATCGAAGAGATTATTGCCGCCTAGCTCCCCAGATCAGGCCTTGTAGAGGCTGTCGAGCCGCTGCTGGTAGCGCTCCTTGATCTTGTGGCGCCGGATTTTCAGGCTCGGGGTCATTTCCTCGTTCTCGATGGTGAAGGCCTCGTCCGCGAAGGCGAATTGGCGCACCTTCTCCACCACCGAGAGCTCGCGGTTCACCCGGTCGAGCGCCTCGCGCACCGCGGTGCGGAATTCGGGATCGTTCTGCAGCTTCTTGAAATCGAACGCCTTGCCCATGGCGGTCGACCATTCGAGCGCCCATTCGGCATCGGGCACGATCAGCCCGACGATATAGGGGCGCCGGTCGCCGGTCACCATGGCCTGCGCGATCTCGGGCTGCAGCGTGAGCATGCCTTCGACCTTCTGCGGCGCGACATTGTCGCCCTTGTCGTTGACGATCATGTCCTTCTTGCGATCGGTGATGACGATCCTGCCGCGATCGTCGATATGGCCGATATCGCCGGTGTGCAGCCAGCCGTCCTGGATCGTCCGCTCGGTCTCCGCCTTGTTCTGCCAGTATCCGTGCATCACCAGTTCGCCGCGGCACAGGATTTCGCCATCCTCCGCGATGCGGATCTCCACCCCGCGCATCGGCGGGCCCACGCTGTCCATCGCGATCCCGGCCGACGGGCGGTTGCAGCTGATGATCGGGCCGGCCTCGGTCTGGCCGTAGCCCTGCAGAACGGTCAGCCCCATCGAGCTGAAGAAGGTCCCGACCTCGGGGTTGAGCGGCGCGCCGCCCGAGACCATCGCCTTCAAGCGCCCGCCGAAGCGCTGGCGGATCTTGGGGCGCAGCAGCTTCTCCAGCACCAGATCGCGCGCGCCATCGCCGAACTTGCGTTGCCCGGCGACTTGCCGTTCGCCCAGCGCCAGCGCGCTGTCCATCAGCCGCGCGGCCACCCCGCCCTGTTTGGTAACCTGCTTGATGATGCGGGTCCGCAGCACCTCGAACAGCCGCGGCACCACCACCATGACGGTGGGGCGGGTCTCTTCGATATTGGCCGCCAGCTTGTCGAGACCCTCGGCATAATAGATCTGCGCCCCGACCGAGATCGGCAGATATTGCCCCCCGGTGTGCTCATAGGCGTGCGACAGCGGGAGAAACGACAGAAAGCGCTCCTCCTCGCCGAGTCCGAAATCCTCGATCAGCACTTCGGCTGCGCCCGCGACATTGCACAGGATCGCGCCGTGATGCTGGAGCACGCCGCGCGGCGCGCCGCCGGTGCCGCTGGTGTAGATGATGCAGGCGGTGTCGCCGCGCCCGATCGCCGCGATGCGCCGGTCGACCGCAGCGCGCGCCGCCGCGGCATCGCCCGCCACCAGATCGCTCCAGCCATGCGCCTGAAGATCGCCCGCCTGATACTGGCGAATGCCGTCGAAGGAGATGATGTGCTCGGCCATCCCGGTGCGCATCATCGCGGGCAGCAGCGGCTGCGACAGCTTCTCGCTCGAGACGATGACCGCGCGCGCGCCCGAATTGTCGAGGATATGCGCGTGATCGCGCTCGGTGTTGGTGGTGTAGGTCGGGACGGTGATGCAGCCCGCCGCCATGATGCCCAGATCGGCGATGCACCATTCCGGCCGGTTCTCGCTGACGAGGCAGACGCGGTCGCCGGCATCCAGGCCCATTGCGCGCAGTTTCTCGGCCAGCAGACAGACCTGGTCGGCCGCCTCGGTCCAGCTGATGGTGCGCCATTCACCCGTGGATTTCGTGCCGAGGAAGGGCGCGGCACCCTTTTCGTCGGCGCGTTTGAGGAACAGCTCAACGAGACTGTTCGCCGCATCGATATCGGACAGCATCCGGCCTGGCTCCCTATTTTCTTTTGTCTTGGCAGATCAACTGCGTCGCGCGGCTTAGGCGGCTGGCCGTCCTACGGCAAGTGGCGGGCGCCCAAGCGGCGGGTCATGGTACGGTGACACCGAGGTCGATCCGGGGATCGCGCGCGGCTTCCCAGATCGTGCCCTCGCGCTTGATCGCGCCGCCCTTGAGCGCCGCCTCGCGCGCGACCACCCCGGAATGGCCAAGCGCCTCGAGCGCGGGGATCGCGGTCTCGAGCCAGGTCCCCTCTTCGACCATCACGGTGTCGCCAAAGCCCATGATGAAGGGCAGGCCGAGCGCCTGTTTGGCGGAAAGGCCGAAATCCACCACCCCGATGATGCCGCGCGCGGTCTGCACCGGGATGGTCGGCCCGCCCGCCGCGCCGATGACCAGCACCGGGCGTCCCTGCGGGTCCCACACCACGGTGGGCGCCATCGAGCTGCGCGGCCGCTTGCCCGGCTCCACCCGGTTGGCGACCGGCAGGCCGTCGACGGTCGGGCTGCGGCTGAAATCGGTGAGCTCGTTGTTGAGGTAGAAGCCGCCCGCCATCAGGCCCGAGCCGAACACGCCCTCGATGGTCGAGGTGTAGCTGATCATGGTGCCCGCGGTATCGACGACGGCGATATGCGAGGTGCCGCGCTCTTCGGGCTCGTCGCCATCCGCGAGCGCGAGGTCGGCACCCGCGGGGCGGCCGGGTTCGACCGTAGCGAGGCTGGTCTCGATCGAGATGAGTTCGCTGCGGCGCGCGATATAGGCGGGATCGATCAGCCCGGCGACCGGGACCGGCGCGAAATCGCTGTCGGCGATGTACAATTCGCGGTCGGCATAGGCGAGCCGCTGCGACTCGACGAACAGATGCCAGGTCTGCGGGTTGAAGGCGCCCAGCGCTGCGAGATCGAAGCGCTCGAGCTGGCCGAGGATCTGCAGCACCGCGATCCCGCCGGAGGATGGCGGCCCCATGCCGCAGACCCGGTAGCCGCGATAGGAACCGCACACGCCTTCGCGATCGGCGGCGCGATAGGCGGCGATGTCCGCGGCGGTCATCGCTCCGTCGTGCGGGGTCTCCGCAGCGACCGTTTGCGCGATCTCCTGCGCGAGCGTCCCGGTGTAGAACGCCGCAGCGCCCCTTTGCGCGACCAGTTCGAGCGTCTGCGCCAGCGCCTCGTTGCGCACCACCTGTCCCGCGCGGCGCGGCTGGCCCGCCCCGTCGTAGAACAGCGCCTGCGCGGCAGGCACCGCACCGGCGCGCTCGGGCAGGTCCTCGAGATAGGAAGCGAGCCGCAGGTTGATCGCGAAACCCTCGCGCGCCAGTTCGATCGCGGGTTCGAACAGCGCGGCCCAGGGCAGTCTGCCGTATCGCCCATGCGCCTGGGCGGCGAGCGCGATATTGCCCGGCACGCCCACGCTCAACCCGCTCAGCACGCTCTCCATGAAGGGCGGCACGCTGCCGTCCTCGGCGAGAAACCACTCGGGCGTCGCCGCCGCGGGCGCGGTCTCGCGCCCGTCGATCGTCTCGATCCCGCCGTCCGCACTGCCGCGGACGTAGAAGCCGCCGCCGATGCCCGAGCTCTGCGGCTCGACCACGGTCAGCGCGAGCATGGTCGCGATTGCGGCGTCGGTGGCGCTGCCCCCCTGCCGCAGCATCGCCATGCCAGCTTGCTGCGCGCGCGGATCGGCGGCGCTGACGGTGCCGATGAAAGGGAGTTCGGCGGGCGCTGATGGCTGCGGCGGCGCGGGAGCCTGGGCGGCGGCGCCGCTCGCAAGCGACAGTGGCAGGGCGAGCGTGGCGAGAATGCGGGCGATCATGCCCCCCTGCTATTCGCTCCCGACGGCTTCCGCAATCGTGGCGAAACCGTCGCGGCGCATCAGATGCTCCATATCGCGGACGATGTTTTTGGCGAGGCCTGGTCCTTGGTAGACCAGCGCCGAATAGAGCTGGACCAGACTCGCACCCGCGCGGATCCGCGTCCAGGCGTCCGCGGCGCTGGCGATGCCGCCCACCCCGACCAGCGGGATGGCACCGCCGGTGGCGCTGCGGAAATCGCGCAGCCGTTGCAGCGCCATGTCGCGCAAGGGGGCGCCCGAAAGCCCTCCCGTCTCGGCGCCATGGCGCGAGCGCAAGGCGGGCCGCGCGATGGTCGTGTTGGAGACGATCAGCGCCGCCAGATCCCGGTCGAGCGCGATGCGGGCGATGGCGTCCACATCGGCGGGCTCGAGATCCGGAGCGACCTTGAGAAAGATCGGCAGGGCCGGTTCTGCGCAGGTGTCGCGGCGCGCTGCGATCACCGCGTCGAGCAGCCCGGTCAGCGCGCCCTCGTCCTGTAATGCGCGCAGGCCCGGCGTGTTGGGGCTGGAGATGTTGACCGCAAGATAGTCCGCCAGCGGCGCCATCAGCCGGGTCAGCTGGGCGTAGTCCGAGATCCGGTCGGGGCTGTCCTTGTTGGCGCCGATGTTGACCCCGACGATACCGGGGCGCTCGCGGCGCGCCTGCAGCCGCCGGGCGACGGCTGCGCCGCCTTCATTGTTGAACCCCATCCGGTTGATCACCGCGCGATCCTCGACCAGCCGGAACAGCCGCGGCCTGGGGTTGCCCGCCTGCGGGAGCGGGGTGACCGAGCCGATTTCGGCAAAGCCGAACCCCAGCCCCAGCAGCGCATCGGGCACTTCGCCGTTCTTGTCGAAACCCGCCGCGAGCCCCACCGGGTTGGGAAAGTCGAGCCCCGCCACCCTGGTCGCCAGCGGCCCGGGGGCGGGGGCTGCGCGGGCTGGCACGGCCTTCAATGCGGCCACGGTCAGGCGATGGGCGCGCTCGGGATCGAGCGCGAAAACGGCCGGGCGGAGGAGGTCGAACAGCATGGCGCCGGCCTATGGCCAATGCCGCCCAATGTGTCGAGCCGGGCAGGGCGCGCGCAGCAATCCGTCACATCCGCGCTGTCGTTTGCATACAATCGAAAACATCCATTTTGGTCTAGCACTCTGCCTGCGACCCGAAGGACCCGACGCCGTTGCGACGGGTTCCTCTACTAAAAGGGCGGTCTCCTCGGAGGCCGCCCGCTTTTTTTGCGCTATCTCTCCAGATTGCGCCGGGTTTCGGCACCCGGAATTCCGCTAGGCTGGCAATCGCTTAAAATCTGGGCCATGGCCCATTGGATAAATGCGCCATGGGGAATAGTGCGATGCGTTTCAGACAGGTGGGAATTTCGATAGCGGCGCTGGCTCTGGCCTCCTGCGCCACCAGCCAGGCGACGAGCGACGATGTCGCGATGGCCGCGCCGCAGCCCGACCAGGATCTGGGGCAGCTGTTCGAATCCTACGATGCGCAGCAACTCGCGCTCTCGCCGCTGTCGAAGGCCTACCGCGGCATCCGCGACGAGGATTACAGCCGCTGGGGCGATTTCTCCGACGCCGCCGAAGAGCGCGAAGAGGATCTGCTGCAATCCACCGCAGCCACCATGCGCGCCAATTACGACCCGTCCGAATTGTCGCGCGAGGATGCGCTCAGCTACCGCCTGTTCGACGCCATGGCCGAGCGCAGCGCCGCGCTCTATCCGTTCCGCGACTATGGCTATGTCTTCGACCAGATGCGCGGCGCGCAGAGCCAGCTGCCCGCCTTCCTGATCAACATCCACCGCGTCGACAGCGCCGAGAGCGCGCAGGCCTATGTCAGCCGGATCGCGGGCCTGGGCGCGGTGATCGACACGCTGACCGCCGAATCGCGCGAGCGGGCGGCAGCCGGGGTGTTGCCGCCCGACTGGGTCTATCCCTATGTCATCTCGGATATCGAGAACCTGCTCGCCGCGGGCGACGACAATGCGATCCTCGAGGATTACCGCCAGAAGGTTGCGGCGCTCGACAGCGACCAGAGCCAGGGCATCCAGCAGGGCGCGGCCACGCGCGCCTGGAACGCCAATGCCCGCCCCGCCTATCAGCGTCTGCTCGCCGAGATGAAGCGCCAGCAGGCGATCGCGCCCACGGATGACGGCATCTGGCGCTTGCCGCAGGGCGCGCAATATTACGAGGCGCTGCTCGCCAATTACACCACCACCGATCTCACCCCCGACCAGATCCACCAGATCGGGCTCGACAGTGTCGCGCGCATCCACGGCGAGATGCGAAGCATCATGGACGAGGTCGGTTTCGAGGGCACGCTGCAGGAATTCTTCGAGTTCACCCGCACCGACGAACGCTTCTATTACGACAACCGCGAAGCCTATCTCGCCGATGCCGAGGCCAAGCTCGATGCGATGGAAGCCCGGCTGCCCGAGTATTTCTCGACGCTGCCCAGCGATCCGCTGGTGATCAAGCCGGTCGAGGCGTTCCGCGAGAAGAGCGCGGGCAAGGCCTTTTATCAGCGGCCGGCGCCCGATGGCTCGCGCCCGGGCACCTATTACGTCAATCTCTACAACCTTCGCGACATGAGCAAAAACGAGCTCGAGGCGCTGGCCTATCACGAGGGTCTGCCGGGCCATCACCTGCAGCTCTCGATCCAGACCCAGCTCGGCGATGTTCCCCCGTTCCGCCGCTTTGGCGGGGTGACCGCCTACAGCGAGGGCTGGGGCCTCTATACCGAGGAACTGGGCAAGGACATGGGCTTCTACACCGATCCCTATTCCGACTTCGGCCGGCTGGGGATGGAGCTGTGGCGCGCGGCGCGGCTGGTGGTCGACACCGGGCTCCACCACAAGCGCTGGAGCCGCGAGGAGGCGATCCAGTACCTCACCGACAACACCCCCAATCCCGATGGCGACATCCGCAAGGCGATCGAACGCTACGTGGTCTACCCGGGCCAGGCGACCGCCTATATGATCGGCAAGCTCAAGATCATGGAACTGCGCGAGCGCGCGCAGACCCGGCTGGGCGATGATTTCGACATTCGCGCCTTCCACGACGTGATCCTGTCGAGCGGGCCGGTGCCGCTGTCGATCATGGAGGAGAATGTCGACGCGTGGATCGCACAGGCGGGCGCGGGATAGGGAACGCGGATGCCGGGGACAGGGGGAACGGCGGTCGGGCAGGGGCAACTCACCCCGGCAAACCGCTTTGTGATCGATTATCTGGGCGTATCGCCAGAGTTGAGCGACTACGTCACCACATTCTATCACTTTCGTTGCGACGACGAGAAGATCACCGATATCCAGCCGGCGGCGATCGGCCATCTGAGCCTGTTTCCCTTCGGCGAGGGTGAAATGGGGCTTCCCGAAGGCGGAGTGGACCCCTCGCACCGGGTCAATCTGCTGACCCCCTTCTCGCGCGCCATACCGTTCCGCGTCGACGGACCGTTCCACGCGATCGGCGCCGCGCTCAGTCCGCTCGGCTGGGCCGCACTCACCGGCCTGTGCGCCAAGACCCACGGCAACCGGCTCTATCGCGCTGATGACTGGCTGGCCTCCGCGCTGGTCGAGACCGGCCACGCGCTGTGCGCCGCCTACCGCGCCGGCGAGAAAGACGCGGAGCAATGCGTGGCCGAACTCGGGCCCGCTATGCTGGCGGCGATGCAGCCGCTCAAACCCGGCCATCCCGAGCTGATCGCCGCGACCAACGCCTGGCTGGCGGGCGACTTCCTCCCCGAGATCGACGTGCTCTACGCCGCCTCGCCCTATTCGCGGCGCCAGACCCAGCGGCTGGTCGAGCGCTATTTCGGGCTGTCCCCGGTGGCGCTGCGACGCAAATACCGCGCGCTGCGCGCCGCGACGCTGCTGTCGCTGCCCAGCCTGACGATGGAATACGAGGCGCAGATCGGCCAAGCCTTCTACGACCAGCCGCATATGATCCGCGAAATCCGGCTGTTCGCAGGGCGCACCCCGGCGCGGCTGGTCGACGCCAGTTCGCCCTATCTCACCGAGATGCTCAACGAGAAGAACCTGCGCCAGGTCGGGCTGCCGATCGGAATGGAAGAGGATGCTAACGACTCGCAAGAGTCGAAAACGGCTTGAAAGCGCGGCTTTGCGACCATAGGTGCTCAATCGGAACGATTTAGTCCGATTTGAGAACCAGCTTGACGATGCGCCTTTCCAACCTAGCCGATTATGCCGTGGTCGCCATGTGCGCTGCGGCCCGCCACTGCGGCGGGGGGCGGACGAGCGCGGCCGCGCTGGCGGCGGAAACCGGTCTCCCGGTGCCCACGGTGCAGAAGCTGGTGAGCAAGCTCTCGGCGGCCGGATTGCTGCGCTCGACGCGCGGTTCGGGTGGCGGGTTGCAGCTCGCGCGCCCCGCGGCCTCGATCAGCGTCGCCGATATCGTCGAGGCGGTCGAGGGCCCGATCGCGCTGACCGCCTGCGCCGATGGCGGCGAATGCAATGTCGATGCGCTGTGCAGCGTCCGCCCGCACTGGCCGATGATCAACGAGGCCTTGCGCGGCACGCTGGCCGGCATCCCGCTGACGCAGCTGGCCGGCCAGCCAGCGACGCCCAAACCCCCGCCGGCAATTGCCGCGCAGCCCGACCCCATCCGCGCCCTGACGCGAGCCTCCCAATGACTGCCCCGATGACCGAAAGCCCGACCATGACCGACACTCTCGACCTTCAGGACCAGGACGCCCGCGACGCCGCTGCGCGCGCCGCGGAATACGAGCACGGCTGGTCGTCGGATATCGAACAGGATTTCGCCCCCAAGGGGCTCAACGAGGACACCGTCCGCTTCATCTCGGCCAAGAAGAACGAGCCGCAATGGATGCTCGACTGGCGGCTCAAGGCCTTCCGGCTGTGGCAGGAGATGGAAGAACCCGACTGGGCCAAGCTCGGTTATCCGAAAATCGACTATCAGGACGCCTTCTATTACGCGGAACCGCGCGCCAAGCCCAAGCTGGGTTCGCTCGACGAGCTCGATCCCGATATCAAGGCGGTCTACGACAAGCTGGGTATCCCGATCGCCGAGCAGGAAGTGCTCGCCGGGGTCGAGGGCGCGCGCAAGGTCGCGGTCGATGCGGTGTTCGACAGCGTCAGCGTCGCGACGACCTTCCGCGAGGAACTGAAGCGTGCCGGCGTCATCTTCCTGTCGATTTCGGAAGCGATCCGCGAATATCCCGAGCTGGTGAAGCAATGGCTGGGCAAGGTGGTGCCGCAGCGCGACAATTACTTCGCGACGCTCAATTGCGCGGTCTTTTCCGACGGCACCTTCGTCTACATTCCCG
>JAHJWA010000088.1 GCA_018828205.1 Alphaproteobacteria bacterium | reverse complement strand
GGGGTCGGCATGGACGTCGTGCGCGCCAATATCGAAAAGGTCGGCGGCTCGATCGATATCTTCAGCCAGCCCGGCGAAGGCACGACCGTCTACCTCCAGCTGCCGCTCACCCTGTCGATCATGCCCGCGCTGACCGTGGAATCCCAAGGACGGCTCTACGCGCTCCCGCGCTCCTATATCGAGGAGATCGTCTTCGCCAAATCGCGCGATGTCGAGCTCGCGCATGCCGGCGACCGGCAATTGCTGACCTTCCGCAATCGCCGGGTTCCCTGCATCGCGCTCAAGCATGTCCTGGCGGGCGACGAGACCCAGCGCGTCGAATGGCCGGAGACGACGCTGGTCCTCATCCGGCTCGCCACCAACGAGATTTTTGCGCTCGCCGTGGACCGGGTCCACGATCACGAGGATGTGGTGGTCAAGCCGATCCCGCCTGCGATCATGGAGACGGGCATATATGCAGGCACCACGCTGCTCGACGACGGCCGCCCGATGATGCTGCTCGACGTGCCCAATATCGCCCGCGATTGCGGGATGCTGGGTGACCTGCGCACCCGGCCGGACAGCGTCGCCGAAGAGCAAAGCGCCGCTCCCGAACGGCCCAGCGTTCCGGTCATGCTGTTCACCGGGCTCGACCAGCGTCGCCGCGCAGTGCGGCTCGATCTGGTGCAGCGGATCGACACCGTCGGCCGCGAGGCGATCGACATCGAAGGCGCGCGGGCGCAGGTGGTCATCGACGACCGGATTTACGCGCTCGCCGGCCACGCCGACGGTCCGCTGCCCGAGGCGCGCTGTCGTCTGCTGCGGCTGTCGGACGGTGTCAGCGAGATCGCGCTGATCGTGGGCGAAGTGCTCGATTCGGCCGAGATCGACGAGGATATCCGCGCCGACGGCGGGGACCCGCGCTATGCGGGGGTCGCCCTGCTCGCCGGACGACCGGTTCCGGTCCTCGACGCCCACCGCCTGTTCGCGGAGAGCGGCAACCCCGTCCCCGCCGAGCCCGCCTCCCCCGTTCGCAGGGCGGGCGCGCTGTGACCCAGGCCCTGCTCATGTGCTTGATCGCCGAACGGCGGGTCGCCTTCCCGGCGGTGAAGGTTCGCTCGGTCATCGAGATCGAGCGGATCACCCCGATCCCCCGGACCGCGCCGCATATCGCCGGGCTGACCGCGCTGCGCAGCCAGGCGCTCACCGTGATCGACTGCCGCCTCGCGCTGGGTTTCGACAGCGCGGGCGATCCGATGGGCAAGCGGGCCGCGGTGGTCGATCACGAAGGCCACTCCTACGCGCTGGTGGTCGACGAAGCCTTCGACGTCGTCGGCGCTCTGGGCGAACCCGAGAGCGTCCCCGGGGGCTATGGCAAAGCCTGGGAAGCTGCGGCGATCGGAATGGTCGAGACCCCGAGCGGCCCGACCCTGCTGATCGCGCTCGAAACCCTCATCGCCGGTTGCCCGGCGGAGGCAGTTTAAGTGAATCGTTACCGGTCCCGATTTAGGTGCGAATCGCAAAAGAATCACGAGGGGCGCGTGCTATGAAGAAATGTCTGGTCGTCGATGACTCCCGGGTGATCCGCAAGGTATCCCGGCACATACTCGAAACGCTCGGTTTCGCCGTCGACGAAGCGGAAAACGGCAAGCTCGGCCTCGACAAGTGCGACGAGGCGATGCCCGATGTCGTGCTGCTCGACTGGAACATGCCGGTGATGACGGGGATCGAATTCATCACCCAGCTGCGCCAGCGCGAAGGCGGCGACAAGCCCAAGGTGGTGTTCTGCACCACCGAGAACGACGTCGCCCATATCCGCGAGGCGATCAGCGCCGGCGCGGACGAATATGTGATGAAGCCCTTCGATCACGAGACCCTGCAGATCAAGCTCCAGCTCGTCGGTATGGTCTGAGCAAGCACCCCATGGCCGCCGTGCTCCGCCCCGAACGCTACCCTCCGGTACCAGCGCCCAAGCCGCCGGCGGCGCATGCGGACGCGATCCGGGTGATGATCGTCGATGATTCGCTCACGGTGCGGACGGTGTTCTCGCGGATGATCGATCGCGAGCACGATCTGGCTGTCGTGGCGGATGCGGACACTGCGGAAAAGGCGCTGCTGACGCTGCGCTCGACCGATGTCGATGTGATCCTGCTCGACCTCGAGATGCCCGGAATGGGCGGGATCGAGGCGCTCCCGCGCATTCTCCAGCGCGCCGGCAAGGCGCAGGTTCTGGTCGTGTCTTCGCTGACGCAGGACGGCGCCGAGCACACGCTCACCGCACTTTCGATGGGCGCCGCGGACACCATGCTCAAACCCCGCCCCGGCGGGTTCAACGACGAGTATCGCGACGCGCTGCTGGCCAAGGTCCGCGCTCTGGGCGGGCAGGCTCAGGAAGGCGACAGCGGTTCGGCACCATCCACACCGGCCCTCCCGCCCCGCCGCCGCACCAAGGCGCCGCGGGTCGTCGCCATCGGCGCCTCGACCGGCGGAATCCACGCGCTCAACCTGTTCCTGCGACGCCTCCCGCGCGCATTCGATCTGCCCATTCTTATCACGCAGCACCTTCCCGAAACCTTCATCCCGGTGTTCGCCCGCCAGGTCCAGGTGGCCGCGGGGCGCGAGGCCGTGATTGCGGATGAAGGAACCAGCATCGAGCACGGCCGGATCGTGATCGCGCCGGGCTACGGCCATCTGGTCGCCCGCCGCGCCCATCCGGGGCTGGTCTCGGCGACAGGGGTCGTGACCGGCCTCGCGCGCGATCCGGCGCCGAGCGGTTGCATGCCCTCGGTCGATCCGATGTTCGAGAGCCTGGCGGAATGTTTCGACGGCCATGTCGCGGCGGTCCTGCTGTCGGGCATGGGCCGCGACGGCACCGAGGGAGCCGGTGCGGTGGCACGGGCCGGCGGCGCGGTGTTCGCTCAGGACGAGGAAAGCTGCGCCGTCTGGGGAATGCCACGCGGCGTGACCGAAAGCGGCGTCGCCACCACAGTGCTGCCGCCCGAGGAACTCGCGGATGCGGTGGTGACGGCGTCGGGGCTGGTCGCAAGCGGGGTAACCGCGTGGCCCTGAACGACGCATCGCATCGCATTGTCGCCGACCTCCTTTGTACCCGTACCGGCCAGCAACTGACAGACAACCGATTGTGGCGTGTTTCCTCCGCGCTGGCGGGTCTGTTTCGCGAACGCGGGATTTCCAACCTCGATCAGCTGGTCTGCCTGCTGGGCGACGGGGACGAGAGCGATCTGGCCACCCAGGTGGTCGAGGCGCTGCTCAACAACGAAACCTATTTCTTCCGCGACCACGCCTATTTCTCGATCCTCGCCGAGACCGTCCTGCCCGACATCGCCAGCAAGCGCGCGGCGAGCAGGCGGATCCGGATCTGGTCGGCGGGCTGTTCGACCGGTCAGGAAGTTCTCTCGCTGGCCATGCTCTTCGCCGGGCAACCCGATCGCTGGGCCGGCTGGAGCATCGACATCCTCGGCACCGATATCTCGAGCAAGGCGCTCGCGGTCGCCAACTCGGGGCTCTACTCGCAATTCGAGATCCAGCGCGGGATCAGCATCGGACAGATGCTGCAATTCTTCAGCGAGACGCCGCAGGGTTGGCAGGCCAGCGATACGATCCGCGCGATGGCTCGCTTCAAGCAGGCGAGCGTGCTCGATGCGCCGCCGCACCCGAGCCATTTCGACCTCGTCCTGTGCCGCAACGTCTTGCTCTATTTCGATCCGCCGACCCGCCGCTCGGTCTTCGAACGCCTCTCGCAGGCGACCGCAGCGGACGGCTGGCTGATGCTGGGGGCCGGCGAAACGGTGATCGGGCAGACCGATTTCTTCGTCCCCGCTCCTTGCGGCGCCACGCTCTATCATCCGGTGGGGAGCAGCGGCCAGCGACCGGGGCCCGACAGACGAATGGCGCGGGCTCTGGCCGCGATGCCGGCCTGACGCGCGCGGATTGCGGGGCTCGCACCATGCAACGCGTTAAAGAAGGTAAACCGGCGGTTTACCCATTCTTAGCAACTCGCCGCCTAGACCGCTTTGGCAGCGTCGGGGCGACTTCTGTTGGGGGCTACTGTGACGAAAATGGGCAAGGGAGGGTTCTCTCCGCAGGTCATGGTTCTTGCCCCGCTCGCGATCCTGTCTCTCGCGTTTGCTGCCCTCCTTCTCGCCTATGCCGTCAGCCGCTCGAGCGCGCTGGTTTCCGCGCCCGTGTTCCTGTCCATCGGTATCGCCGCCTACGCTACCGTGGTTGCAGCGCTCGTCTGGCACGGCCTGCGGCACAGCCGCCAACTCGAGACGATGAGCCTCACCGACACGCTCACCGGCCTCCCCAACCGCCGGGCGCTGCATCTCGATTTCGCCAGGATCGCCGCCCAGGAACAGGAGATCGCAGTCGCGCTGCTCGATCTGGACGGTTTCATGCTGGTCAACGATCACTATGCCCACGCCATCGGCGATCGGACGCTCCGCGTTTCAGCCGACATCATCTCCACGCTTTGCCGTGACGAGGCGCGCATCTATCGCTTGGGGGGCGACGAATTCGCGGTTCTCAAGGCCGGGCCGGTGGCGGCGACGCTGCTCGAAGGCCTGTGTCGCAGGATCGTCGAGCGGCTCGCCAAGCCGCTGCATGTCGACGAACGGCGCCTGACGCTGGGCGCGAGCATCGGCCTTGCGAGGACCACCGAGGCGCAGCGGCTCGGCTCTCCCGAACTGTTGCGGCAGGCCGATGTCGCCATGTATGCCTCGAAACGCGGCGGCAAGGCGCGCTGCACCTGGTTCAGCCACGAATTCGACGCCAGCCGGGAACAGAAGCGCGAGATGGACGAGGAACTGCGTTCCGCGCTCGCGGATGGCGAGTTCGCGCTTCACTATCAGCCCCTGATCGATTGCATCTCGCACCGGGTGGTCGCGGTCGAATCGCTGATCCGTTGGCCCCGCCCCGACGGCTCGTTCACGCCACCGGATGTCTTTATCCCCGTCACCGAGGAATCCGGTCTGATCAACCCGATCGGGCTGTGGGTCCTGCGCCGCGCCTGTCTCGATGCGCTCGCCTGGAACGGTGTCACCCTGTCGGTCAACATTTCCGCAGCGCAGTTGCGCAACCCCGAATTCCCGATCCAGCTCGGTCAAATCCTCGAGGAAACCGGATTTGCTCCCGAACGGCTCGAACTCGAGATCACCGAGACCTGCCTCGTGCTCGACCCTCTGCTGGCCGAGCGCAGCCTTTCGGTGATCCGCAATTTCGGCGTCAGCATCGTGCTCGACGATTTCGGGACCGGCTACGCCTCGATCGGCTTCCTGCGCCAGTTCCGCTTCGAAAAGCTCAAGATCGATCGCAGCCTGGTGTCGCAGGCCGGGCGGGACGAGGGCAGCCGGGCGATGATGCTCTCCAGCATCACCGTCGCGCGCGCCATGAAGATGGGGGTTACCGCCGAAGGGGTGGAAACCGAGGAACAGGCACAGATGGTTCGCGCCGCAGGGTGCGACCAGATCCAGGGCTGGCTCTATTTCAAGGCGATGCCGGCCGGGGAAATCCCTCAATATCTCGACAGACCGATCGATATCGCATCCGGAAGCGGAGCGATCGAGCACAAGGAAAAGGTCGCATGAGCGCTTTGCAGGACATGGCCAACGAACTGGTCGCCGAACGCGAGATCGCCGAGAGCGATCTGGCGGGCGAGAATTTGCTGGAACACGACGGCTCGGAGCCCGACCGCGAGGATCGCCGCGCCCATGCCGGCGGGCTGTTCGCGCGGCTGCGCGAAATGTCGATCGCCCGCAAGCTGCGCGCGCTCTCGGTAGCGAATATGGCCGCGATCTTCCTGACCATGGCCGCGACCGGGGTCGCAGGCATGATCGCGCTCGATATGCGCGATGCGCGCATGGCGGTATCCGAGACGCAGGTCGCCGCAGCGCAACTCACCAAGCAGATCGAAAAGGCGCGGCTCCACAGCCAGCGCTACGCGGTAACCGGCGATACCGGCGAATGGGCGACCGCGCGCGCTTCGCTGAATGCGACCGACGGGCTGGTCGAAGACATCCGAACCACCGCCGAGACCTACGCGCCCGAAGCCGTGATCGAGATCGACTATCTCGCCGACCAGCTCGAGGGCTACGACCGCGAACTGCAGGCGCTGCAATCCTCCTACGCGCGCTATGGCATCGGCGATCGCACCCAGACCATGGCCGATGCCATCTATCTGAGCGGCGCCAGCTTCGCCGAACAGGCGGAGGCTATCAGCACCGAACTGCGCGAACGCGGGCTCGCGATGGATGCGCGCTCGGCAAGCGCCATCGTGTGGATATTCGTCATGCTGGGGCTGGTGACGCTGGTGGTGCTCGCGCTCATCCTGTTCAGCTCGCGCTATCTGACCCGCGATGTGTCCGGGACGCTGGTCGAATTGACCGCAGTGGCCGAGAAGCTGGCAGGCGGCGACAAGAACGTCTCGATCCCGGCACGCGGGCGCAAGGACGAGATCGGCGCGCTCGCCAGTGCGCTCAATGTCTTCTTGCGGGCCGCCTGGCGCTACGAGAAACTTGCGAACGAGAAGGCCGAGCGCGCCCAACGCGAATTGGAAGAACGCGCCGGACTTGAGCGGGAACGCGAAGACCTGCGTCGCCAAAAGGAGCAGGCGCTGCTGGAGCTGGCGCAGAGTTTCGAGACCACTGTCGGCAATGTGGTCGGGAGCGTCGCTTCGGCCGCCTCGCAATTGCAGGCCACCGCGGGCTCGATGGCCAGCGCTGCCGACCAGTCGAGCAGCCAGAGCACGCGGGTTGCCAAATCCATGGAACAGGCCAGCGCCGGGGTTACCGCTGCGGCGGCCGCTTCGGACGAATTCGCGATGTCGATCGGCGAGATCAGCCGCCAGGCGGCCAGCTCGGCTTCGCTCGCGCGCAAGGCCACCGAGGCCGCGGGCGATGCCGATGAGACTATTTCCGCGCTTTCCGCATCCGCCGATCAGGTCGGCAAGATCGTCGAACTGATCCAGTCGATCGCCCAGCGCACCAATCTGCTCGCGCTCAACGCCTCGATCGAAGCCGCGCGTGGCGGCGAAGCGGGCCGCGGTTTCGCGGTGGTGGCGAGCGAGGTCAAGGAACTGGCCAACCAGACCAGCCGGGCGACCGAGGAGGTCGCCGAGCAGATCCGCACCATGCAGAACTCTACCGGCGCCAGCGTCGATGCGCTGCGTTCGATCGGCGAGCACATCAAGCAGCTCGAAACCACCGCCGTCTCGATCGCCAGCGCGGTCGACCAGCAATCGGTCGCCGGCCAGGATCTGGCGCGCAGCATCGATCTCGCGGCACGAGCCTCGGGCGAGGTGTCGGCCAATATCGATCAGGTGCGCGAGAGCAGCCTCGTTACCGGGGCCGCGGCGAGTCAAGTGCTCACTTCATCGACCGAACTCGAAGGGCAGGCCAGCGCGCTGCGCCATCAGGTGGGCTCGTTCCTCGAAAAGGTGCGGGCGGAAGCCTGAGCTCCGCCCGCAACCCTCAACCGGTCATTCCCACCAGTGCGGCAGGCGGCGGGCATCGCCCGTGACGACCTCGTTCATCGTGCGCGCATCGTAGAGACGGCCGCCGATCATCACCCGTTCGATATCGTCCGAATTGCGGATATCCTGCGCCGGATCGGCGGACAGGACGACAAGATCGGCGAGCTTGCCGGGTTCGATGCTGCCGATATCGCGATCCATTCCCAGCGAGCGGGCGGATTCGATCGTGCCCGCACGCAACGCCTCGACCGGGCTCATCCCGCCGCGCACGAAGCTCCACAGCTCCCAATGCGCCGCGATCCCCGCCTGCTGGCCATGCGCACCGATGGCGACCTTGACCCCGCGCTCGGCGAGCTTCTTCGCCTCGCGCGCGGAATTGTCGTCCACATAGGCCCATTCGGGCGCCTTGGTGCGGCGCGCGGTTTCCGCCAGCAGCATCCGCGGCGGGGTGTGGACCAGCAGCGGATTGGCGAAGACATCGGTGGCCTGGCGCCAATAGGGGTCGGCCGCGAGACCGCCATAGGTCACCACTAGCGTCGGCGTGTAATTGGTCTGGCTCTGGCCGAAGAACTGCAGCACGTCCTCGTAGATCACGTCGACGGGGATGTTGTGCTCGAGCGTCGAATTGCCGTCGGCGACCAGATTGATGTCCATCCCGAACAGCGATCCCCCCTCGGCGACCACCAGCATGTTCTCGGCCCGCGCCGCGGCAACAACCTGCTGACGCTGTTCGCGGCGCGGCTGGTTGTAGTTCTTCACCGATATGCCGCCCTCATCCTTGATCCGGCGGACATGGGCCAGCGCGTCCTCGTAGCCGTCGATCCGGGCGTAGACGCCGGGCGATTTGGCGCCGTAAATGATCTCGCCGGTCGAGAAGATGCGCGGCGCGAGCAGCGTGCCAGCGCGCTGGCGCTCCGCAGCCGCGAAGATCGCACTGGCGCTGGAAGACGGGTCGTGGATCGTCGTCACGCCCATCGCCAGTTCCTGCACTGCCGCCCAATTCTGCTGCGGCACCAGATCGCCCACCCCCTGCGGGCCATGGGCATGCGCATCGACGAGCCCGGGCATGATGGTTTTGCCGGCGGCGTCGATCACCGTGGCGCCCGCGGGCACCTGGGTGCTTGACGAAGGCCCGACCGCAAGGATCCGATCGCCGCGAATGACCACCGTCCCGCTCTCGATCGCTCCCGCGTCATCGCCCGCCATGGTGAGGATGCGGGCATTGGTGAGCGCGTAGGTCCCGCTCGGCTTGTCGGCCGCGATGGTCCTGGTCAGCGAGATCCCGGTTTCGGGCTGGACGAATTCGAGCGCGTCTTCGCCCGCGGGTGCGGTGCGGAACATCGCCGCCGTGCTGGCGCGATAGAGCGTCGGCCCCATCGACCAGTAGAGCGTGGCGCCATCATCGGCCCAGCCGATGTAGTCGGCCCCGCCCTGGCTCGCGCGCACCACGGGAAGCGAACTCGCTTGTTCGCCCACGGTCACCGCCTGGCCGCCCGGCAGCAGCGGCATGGCGAAGGCCTCGTAATTCTGGCGGAAGGCGACATAGCTGCCATCCGGCGAGACGCGGAAATCATTGGCCAGCTCGCCTTCCGCATGCACCCTGACCGCTTCGCCGTTGAGGTCGGTGGACAGCAACTGCAGCTTGCCCGCGGAATTGCCCATCATGAAGATGCGGTCGTTCTGTGCACCGAATTGCGGAACGCGATTGCCGCGCGAGACCAGCCTGGGTGTGCCGCCCGCAACCGGCACCGTATAGACCCCGGCATTCTCGGAATATTCGGGCGAGGTCAGATAGCCGCCCGAGCGTTTCTCGAACACCAGCGTGCGGCCGTCGGGCGAGAATTGCGGGACTGCATAATGTCCCGGGGTCGCGGTGACGGTGCGCGCATTGCGCCCGTTGCTGTCCGCGACGACGAGTTCCCCCAGGTCTTCGTCGGTCCAGCGCACGAAGGCGATCCGGGCGCCATCGCGCGACCAGGTCGGCCACAGCTCGAGCGCCTCGCCTTCGCCGGTCAGCCGGCGCGGCTCGCCGCCCGCAGCGTTCTGGACATAGAGCTTGCCCAGACTTTCGAAGACGATCCGGCCGCCATCGGGCGACAGGGTGGCGAATTTGGGGATCTTGCTCTGGAAACTGTCGGGTGCGACCGGGATGACCGGGTGCGGCGCATCGGCGACGGTGCGCGTGTCGTCGATCTGAAACGGGATAACCCGCGCGGCCCCGCCATCGAGCCCGATCCGGTTGAGTTTGCCGCCCGCCCAGAACACGATCTCGCGGCTGTCGGGGGTCCAGTCCATCAGCGGATAGACGCCGTAGACCGCCCAGGTCTCCTGCATATCGAGATCGAGGTCATCGTAGATCATCCGTTCGATGCCGGTCGAAAGATCCTTGATCCACAATTGCGACTGGTCCTTGTCGCGGCGGACGAAGGACAGATATTTGCCATCGGGCGACGGCTGCGGGCGGACCGAACCGCCATAGCCCGAGACCGCGGTC
>JAHJWA010000087.1 GCA_018828205.1 Alphaproteobacteria bacterium | reverse complement strand
GCCTCGGTCGAACGCGTCCCCGATGCGCCGCTGCGCCAGACCGGAACGCAGGACCACGGTCTGGGCGCGGCGATGGACCGCGAGCTGATCGCGGCCTGCCAGCCGGCGATCGCCGAGGGCAGACCGGTGGTGCTCGAACGCGAGGTGCGCAACGTCAACCGCAGCGTCGGGGCGATGCTTTCGGGCCGGATCGCCGAGGCGCATGGCCACCGCGGGCTGGTGCCCGACGCCATCCGCATCGCGCTCACCGGGGTTGCGGGGCAGAGCTTCGGCGCCTGGCTGGCGCATGGCGTCACGCTCGAACTCACCGGCGATGCCAATGATTATGTCGGCAAGGGGCTTTCGGGCGGCCGCATCGTGGTCCGGCCGCCGCAACACATCGCCCGCGAGGCGAGCGACAACATCATTGTCGGCAACACCGTGCTCTATGGCGCAATCGCGGGCGAGGCCTTCTTCGCCGGAGTCGCCGGAGAGCGCTTCGCGGTGCGCAATTCGGGCGCGGTCGCGGTGGTCGAGGGCACCGGCGACCACGCCTGCGAATATATGACCGGCGGGGTGGTCTGCGTGCTCGGCGCCACGGGGCGCAATTTCGCTGCGGGGATGAGCGGGGGCGTGGCCTATGTCTACGATCCCGACGACAGCTTCGCATCGCTGTGCAACCAGGCACAGGTCGACATCCGCGCCATCGAGCCGGGCCCGGGCGCGGGCGCGGAGAACGGCTGGGGGGAACCGCAGCAGCGCGCGCGCTCGGTCGAGGACTCAGGTATGGGCGACCCGCTCTATCACGATGCCGCGCGGCTGCGCGTGCTGGTCGAGCGGCACCAGCTCCACACCGGCTCGGCGCGCGCCGAGGCGCTGCTGGCGGATTGGGATTGCTCGTTGCGCCGGTTCAAGAAGGTGATGCCGCGCGACTACGAGACCGCGCTCAAGGCGCTCGAGGCCGAACGCGAGGAAGCGGCGATGGAGGCGGCGGAGTGATGGTCACGCTGAGTCTATCCGTCATCCCAGCGAAAGCTGGGATCTCTCACGAGCTTGCGCTCTACCTCGAGCCGATCCCAGCTTTCGCTGGGATGACGCATCACTACACGACAGGAACCCGCTGATGGGCAAGGAAACCGGCTTCCTCGAATATGCGCGGCGCGACCGCGACTATCTCGACCCTGCCGAGCGGGTGAAGCATTACGACGAATTCGCCGTGCCGATGGGCGAGGCCACGCTGCGCGAGCAGGCCGCGCGCTGCATGGATTGCGGGATTCCCTTTTGCCACACCGGCTGCCCGGTCAACAACATCATCCCCGAATGGAACCATCTGGTTTACGAGGACGACTGGCGCACCGCGCTCGACAACCTCCATTCGACCAATAATTTTCCCGAGTTCACCGGCAGGGTCTGCCCCGCGCCCTGCGAGGCGGCGTGCACGCTCAACATCGTCGATGCGCCGGTGACGATCAAATCGATCGAATGCGCGATCGTCGATCGCGGCTGGCAGGAGGGCTGGATCACGCCGCAACTGCCCGAGCGCCAGACGGGCAAGTCGGTGGCGGTGATCGGCAGCGGACCCGCCGGGCTCGCCTGCGCGCAGCAGCTCGCCCGCGCGGGCCATGCGGTCACCGTGTTCGAGAAGAGCGATAGGATCGGCGGGCTGCTGCGCTACGGCATCCCCGACTTCAAGATGGAGAAACACCTGATCAATCGCCGCGCGGTGCAGATGGAGGCCGAAGGCGTCCATTTCCGCATCGGCGCCGAGGTCGGGGTCGAGGTCAGCTTCAAGGCGCTGCAGGACAATTTCGACGCGGTGGTGCTCGCCGGCGGCGCGGAAGAGCCGCGGCAATTGCAGATCCCCGGCGCCGAGCTGCCCGGCGTGCGGCTGGCGATGGAGTTCCTCACTCAGCAGAACAAGCGCAACGCCGGCGACGACGAGCTTCGCGCCGCGCCGCGCGGGACGCTGTCGGCCACGGGCAAACATGTCGTGGTGATCGGCGGCGGCGACACCGGCTCGGACTGCGTCGGCACCTCCAACCGCCAGGGCGCGGCCAGCGTCACCCAGCTCGAGATCATGCCCCGGCCGCCCGAGCGCGAGGACAAGGCGCTGACCTGGCCCGACTGGCCGCTCAAGCTGCGGACTTCCTCCAGCCACGAGGAAGGCGCCAAGCGCGACTGGGCGGTGCTGACCAAGCGCGTGGTCTCCGAGAACGGCCAGGTCTCCGGTCTGAAATGCGTCCGCATCGAATGGGACGGCGGCAAGTTTGCCGAAGTGCCGGACAGCACCTTCACCCTGCCCGCCGATCTCATTCTGCTGGCGATGGGCTTCACCGGACCCAAACGGCGCGGCCTGCTCGACCGCGCGGGCGTGGCGCTGAGCGAACGCGGCGCGGTCGCAGCCGACACCGACAGCTATGCCACCAGCGAGCCGGGGGTCTATTCCTGCGGCGACATGCGCCGCGGGCAGAGCCTGGTGGTCTGGGCGATCCGCGAAGGCCGCCAATGCGCCCGCGCGGTGGACGAGGCGCTGATGGGGGCGAGCGAACTGCCGCGCTGATCGTCAGGCCCGGAGCGGCAGGCTCCAGTCGATCGCGCCGCGCCCGGCCGCTTCGAGAAATGCATTCGCCTGGCTGAAGGGCTTCGATCCGAAAAAACCGCGATGCGCCGAGAGCGGGCTGGGGTGCGGGCTCTTGAGCACCAGGTGACGGCCATCCGCCAGCGCGGGGAGCCGCAGAACCTTCTTCTGCGCATGCGCGCCCCACAGCACGAAGACGGTCGGGTGCTTGCTCTCGGCCACCGCCGCGACCACCGCATCGGTGACCGCCTCCCAGCCGCGCCCGGCATGGCTCCCCGCCTGCCCCGCCTCCACCGTCAGCGTGGTGTTGAGCAGCAACACACCGCGCTTTGCCCAGAGCGTCAGATCGCCATGCCCCGGGACCGGGAGCCCCAGATCGGCGTGCAATTCCTTGTAGATATTTGCGAGGCTGGGCGGCACGCGCACGCCCGCAGGCACCGAGAAGCTGAGCCCCATCGCCTGACCCGGCCCGTGGTAGGGATCCTGCCCGAGGATCACGACCTTCACCGCCTCGCGTCCGGTCAGTTCGAGCGCGCGCAAGCGGCTGCCGCGCGGCGGGTAGACGGCTTTGCCCGCTTCCTCCTCGGCGCGCAGCCAGCCGCCCAGCCGCCGCGCCTCTTCGCCGGCCAGCACCGGTTCGAGCACGTCGCGCCAGCTGGCGGGGAGATTGTCACCGTTCATGCCCGCTACGCTAGGCGGGGTCGGCCCCGCTCGCCAGCAGGCCTTTCCACCAATCCCCAATGCGCCTAAGGCCCATCGCCATATGACTGTACATTTTCATGAAGAAGACCTCCCCGAAGGCGTGCTCGGCGATGGCGCGATCGCGATCGACACCGAGACCATGGGCCTCATCACGCCGCGCGACCGGCTGTGCCTGGTCCAGATCAGCGATGGCGGCAAGGACGAGCATCTGGTCCGCTTCGGACCCGACAGCACCTATGATGCGCCCGTTCTCAAGGCGATCCTCGCCGATCCCAACCGGGTGAAGCTCTATCACTTCGCCCGCTTCGATCTCGCGGCGATCGAATATTATCTGGGCGTAATGGCGGCGCCGGTGTTCTGCACCAAGATCGCCAGCAAGCTGGTGCGCACCTATACCGACCGCCACGGGCTCAAGAACCTGGTCGACGAATTGCTTAGCGAGAACCTCTCCAAGCAGCAGCAGAGCTCCGACTGGGGCGGCCCGGTGCTGAGCGAAGCGCAGCGCGATTACGCCGCTTCGGACGTGCGCTATTTGCACCGGCTGCGCGAAGAACTGCAGAAGCGGCTCGAGCGCGAAGGGCGCAGCGACATTGCGCAGGCCTGTTTCGACTTCCTGCCCACCCGCGCGCGTCTCGACATTGCCGGCTGGCCCGAACACGACATCTTCAGCCACGCCTGAGGTCGCAGCGCATGGTCACCACCCCCCGGCCCGAACAGCGCAGAGAAACCAGACGAGCCGCAGCGCTGCGCAGCAAGCGCCAGCATTTCGCGGCGCCGGGCGGATCGCACGACCGGCTGGTCGGCTTTCTCGCGCGCGCACTCCCGCTCGGCGTCGGCGTGGTCGCGGCGCTGATGGTGGTGACCCCGCTCAGCCCGCGCGGCGAGGTCAGCTTCCTGCTCGACCGCAACAAGGTCGCGGTGATCGACGAACGGCTGCGCGTCGACAACGCGATGTATCGCGGACAGGACGACCGCAGCCGCCCCTTCTCGCTGACCGCGGGGGAGGCGGTGCAGCGATCGAGCGTCGAGGGCGTGGTCCGGATGGACGATATGGAGGCCCGGCTGCTGTTGCCCGAGGGTCCGGCGATGATCGATGCCGGCGGCGGCGCCTATGATATCGATGCCGAAACCATGATCGTGCCCGGCGCGATGCGGATGACCGCGGCGGATGGCTATCGCATGCTGCTGCGCGATGTCCGGATCGATCTCGATACCCAGCGCGTCGCCGGCAACGGCGGCGTCTCGGGTGCCATCCCGGCGGGGACCTTCTCCGCCAACCGTCTCGAAGTCGATCTCGCGGCGCGCACCGTCGCGCTGGTCGGCGATGCCCGCCTGCGCATGGTGCCGGGCCTGTTGAGGATGCCGTGATGACCGACCTGTTTGCCACCTCCCGTCGCTGGCTGATCGGCGGTTTCGCCGCCACGCTGGCGCTGATGGCGGGGATCCAGCTCAACGCGCAGGCGATCGCCGGGCACAATTCCAACGCGCCCGTGAACTACGCCGCCGACCGGATCGAGCTGCAGGACCGCCAGAACCGCGTGGTGCTCTCGGGCAATGTGGTGATCGACCAGGCCGGACTGCAGCTGACCGCGGCGCGCACGCTGGTCAATTACACCGATGCAGGCAGCCTCAGGATCCAGCGAATCATGGCGACCGGCGGGGTCAATGTGCAGCGCGGCAGCGAGACCGCCTCGGGCGACAACGCGGTCTATGATTTCAACCGCCGGATCATCACCCTGTCGGGCAATGTCCGGCTGCGCCGCGGCAGCGACACGCTCAACGGCGGACGGCTGATTATCGATCTGGTCAGCGGTGTATCGAGCGTCGATGGCAGCGCCAGCGGTTCTTCCGGGGTAGCGGGCGAGACCACCACCAGCGATGGCGGACGGGTCAGCGGGACGTTCTCGGTCCCCGAAAGCTAGGCGCCGGAGACCGGCGCGCGCCGATTCACCGGCGGGGCCGCCGCGCCATCCCGGTGAGCGCCTGCGCCAGCAGCAGATGCGCCGCCTGACTGTTGACGAGCAATTCGCGGTGCAGCTCGACCAGCCGCGTGGTCAGACGGTCGAGCCGGGGGCCGCGCCAATAGGCATATTGGTTGCGGATCTCGCGTTCCTCGCGAAAGAAGATGCCGAGCTGCGCCTTCTCGCCCTTGCCCAGATCCTCGAACGAGCCGCGCGGGCCGATCCGCGCCGCGATCCGCGCCAGCTGCGCGGCGCGGCGTTCGAAGGCGAGCAGCAGCCCGACCGGGTTGAGCCCCATCTCGCGCATCCGCACCATCTCGGCGGCGAGCTTGGGCTGGTCGCCCGAGAGCACCGCATTGACCAGCGACATGAAACCATCCTCGTCGCTGACCGCGCCGATCGCGTCGAGCGCGGCCGCATCGACCTGCTTGGGCGATTGCGGGGTCGCATCGAGATAGAGCGCGAGCTTGTCGATCTCCGACTGCGCCAGCCGGACGTCGAGATTGGCGGCGCGCGCGATCCGCTCGGCCAGCCCGCCGCTGAACTGGACGCCCGCGCCATCGCCCATCGCGCGCACCGCATGGGTGACCGAGGCGAGATCGGGCGGGTAGAACATCGTTACCAGCGCATCCTTGCGCTTTTCCAGCAGCTTGGCGGTGCGCGACTTGTCGGTCGCCGCGGTCGCGAACACCAGCACCGGGCAGGCCTCGCCCGCCCCCATGTCGCTGGTCTCGGTCAGCGTGCGCAGCGCGTCATGCGCCTCGTCGCCATTGGCGCGCACAAGGATGTGGCGCCTGTCACCGAACAAGGACGAGGAGCGCGCCTCGTCGCCGAGCTTGGCGGGGTCCGAGCGCAGTTCGCCGCCCGAGAGCTCGACCCGCTCGCCCGGATCGGGGAGCATGGCCACCAGATCGCGCGCCGCCGCCGAGGCGCCCGCCTCGTCCGGACCGCAGAAGAAGAAGATCGAGACCGTGTCCAGCGCGCCCCGCGCCTTGGCCGCAAAATCGCGCTGCGTCGCCTTCACCGCCCCACGCTCACTGCGCCGCCTGATTCTCGTCGCGCAGCGTGAGCGCGATGCGGGTCACCATCCGGTCGGCCACCTCGCGCGCAAGGTTTTCCAGCGCGGTCTGCTCGGCGGCGATGGTGGCGTATTCGCTCGAGACCACGTCGATCCCGGCGTCCGATCCGGCGGTGGCGTCGAGCAGGATCGAACCGGTGGCGCTGTCGATCAGCTGGTAGCGCGCGCGCAAGGTGCGGCGTTCGCGCCCGATCGTGTCGTCGCCCAGCACGCCGAGCCCTTCGAGCCGGTCGTCGAGCCTGACATCGAGCCGGTAGCGCGGTGCCGCCTCACCCGCAGCGCCGAGCCGGTCGACCAGCGCGTTGCGCACCAGCCAGCCCGCGCGCCCCGAGATCGCCGGGACCTCGACCGCCGCCAGCCCCTGCGCCACCGCGCCGCTGCCGCCGCCGGCATACATCGGCTGCAGCCCGCAGCCGGGCAGCGCCAGCGCGATGACCAGCGCGGGGAAAAGGGTGGCAAAGCGGCGCATCAAGTGACGATATTCACCAAACGGTCGGGGACGACAATCACTTTGCGGATCGTGGCGCCGTCGATCGAGCGCTGGACCTTCTCGCTGGCGAGCGCCAGCGCTTCGAGGTCGTCCTTGGAGCTGCCCTTGGGCGCGCTCAGCGTGTCGCGCAATTTGCCCATGTGCTGGATGGCGATGGTGACCTCGTCCTCGACCAGCAGCGCGGGATCGACCTCGGGCCAGGCCGCATCGGCGACCAGCCCGTCTTGCCCGAGCCTGTGCCAGGCCTCTTCCGCCAGATGCGGCATCATCGGCGCGACCAGCTGCACCAGCGTGAGAATCGCGCGCGAGCGGCTGGGCGAGGACGCGGACTTTTCGACCGCGCCGGTCAGCTCGTAGATTCGCGCGACCGCCTTGTTGAAGCCGAGCGCCTCGATATCGCTCGCCACCGCGGCGACGGTCTGATGCGTCTTGCGATCGAGCGCTTTGTCCTCGGGGCCTTGCGCGCCGTCATCGAATTGCCCGAACAACCGCCAGAGCCGGTGGACGAAGCGCGCGCAGCCCTCGATCCCCGCGTCGGACCACGGCAGGTCGCGCTCGGGCGGGCTGTCCGACAGCATGAACCAGCGCACCGCATCGGCGCCGTGGCGTTCGACGATGGTGTCGGGGTCGACCACGTTCTTCTTCGATTTCGACATCTTGACCACGCGCCCGATCTCGACCGGAAAGCCGTCCGATTTGAGCACCGCGCGATCCGAGCTGCGCTCGACATCCTCGGGGCTGAAGAAGCTCTGCCGCCCGTCCTGGGGATCGCGGCGCGCGTAGGTCTCGTGCGTCACCATGCCTTGGGTGAACAGCGAGGCGAAGGGTTCGGCGACCTCGAGCCGGCCCATGCGCCGCAGCGCGCGGGTCCAGAAGCGGGCGTAGAGCAGGTGCAGGATCGCGTGCTCGACCCCGCCGATATACTGCTCGACCGGGAGCCAGCGTGCGACCTCTGCCGGATCGAACGGGCGGTCGGCGGGCTGGCTGGCGAAGCGCAGGAAATACCAGGAGCTGTCGACGAAAGTGTCGAGCGTGTCGGTCTCGCGCGCGGCCGGGGCGCCGCATTGCGGGCAGTCGACGCGTTTCCAGGCCTCGTGGCGCTGGAGCGGATTGCCGGGAGTCTGGAAATCGACATCCTCGGGCAGGGTGATCGGCAGGCTGCCCTTGGATGCAGGGACCACGCCGCAGGCCTCGCAATGGATGAAGGGGATCGGCGTCCCCCAATAGCGCTGGCGGCTGACGCCCCAGTCGCGCAGCCGCCAGACGGTCTTGCCTTCGCCCCTGCCTTCGTCTTGGGCGCGGCGGATCACCTCGGCCTTGGCCTCATCCACGCCCATGCCGTCGAGGAAGCGCGAATTGACCAGCACGCCCTCGCCCGATTCGGCGCCGACACCGAAGGGCTCGCTCGCCTCGCCGATGCTGTTCGCCACCACGCGCGGGATCGGCAGGCCGTATTTGGTCGCGAATTCGAAATCGCGCTGGTCGTGCCCGGGCACCGCCATGATCGCCCCGGTGCCGTAATCCATCAGCACGAAATTGGCGATATAGACCGGCAGCGCCTCGCCGGTGAAGGGATGGCGCGCGGTCACCCCGGTGTCGAAGCCCAGCTTCTCCGCGGTGTCGAGCTCGGCGGCGGTGGTCCCGCCACGCTTGCACAGAGCGATGAACTCTCCTGCGCTCGGATCGTCCTGCGCGGCGGCCTGCGCGACCGGATGATCCGCCGCAACCGCCACGAAGCTCGCACCGAAAATCGTGTCGGGCCGCGTGGTGTAGACCGCGAGCCGCTCGCCGGTCGAGAGTTCGAAAGCAAACTCCAGCCCCTGCGATTTGCCGATCCAGTTCTCCTGCATCAGCCGGACCTTGTCGGGCCAGCGTTCGAGCTCGCCCAGCCCCTCGAGCAGTTCCTCGGCGAAATCCGTGATCTTGAGAAACCACTGCGACAGCTTGCGCTTCTCGATCTCGGCGCCCGAGCGCCAGCCCTTGCCGTCGATCACCTGCTCGTTGGCCAGCACAGTTTGGTCGACCGGGTCCCAATTGACCTCGCTCTCCTTGCGATAGACGAGGCCCGCCTCATACAGGTCGAGGAACAGCGCCTGTTCGTGGCCGTAATATTCGGGCTCGCAGGTCGCCAGTTCGCGGCTCCAGTCGAGCGCGAAGCCGAGCCGCTTCAGCTGCGCCTTCATGTGCTCGATATTGGCGCGGGTCCACTGGCCGGGGTGGACACCCTTTTCCATCGCCGCGTTCTCGGCGGGCATGCCGAAGGCGTCCCAGCCCATCGGGTGCAGCACCTCGTGCCCGCGCATCCGCTTGTAGCGCGCCAGCACGTCGCCCATGGTGTAATTGCGGACGTGACCGATGTGGATGCGCCCCGAGGGATAAGGGAACATCTCGAGGACATAGCTCTTGGGCTTGTTCGAGGCGCTGTCGGCGCGGAAGGTCTGCGCCTCGTCCCATGCACGCTGCCAGCGTCCGTCGGCCTGCGACGGATCGAATGTGCTCTCGGCCATGGGCGCCCCTGTTTTGTCGTGCCGCGGCGGTCTGGCGCCGGCTTGGTTGTCTTGATGGCTGTCTCGCGGTTTCGCGATCAGCTGGGCATCGCCTCGCGGCGCAATTCGCGCGCCTTGGTGAGGATGATGTCTTCCAGCTTCTGGACGGTGGCGGCCTGAACCGGCGCCTCGACCCAGCCGCCACCCTGGGTGACCTGGCGGCTCGCGGCGACGCGCAGCGCATCGGCGCGCAGATCGGTGTCGAGCACCGAGACGGTGAGCTTCACCCGCTCGCCCGGATTGGCCGGATTGGAGTACCAGTCGGTGACGATGACCCCGCCGGCGCTGTCGGCCTGAAGCAGCGGCGCGAAGCTCACCGCGTCGAGCGCGGCGCGCCAGAGGTAGGAATTGACACCGATGGTGTTGACCTGCGCCGCGGCGAGATCGGCGGTCGGACGCTCGTTTCCGGCGCAGGCCGCCAGCGTGGCCGCCGCGGCGAAGGCGGTGGCGATGCGGAATGCGGAGCGGCGGCTTGCGGAATGAAGGGTCATGCTGGTCCTTGGTCTGTCTTATGGCGTCCTATAGCCGCCCCGGCGCGACGGGCAAGGGATGGCGCATGTCGTCACGCGGAACCGCGACCTGCCGAATAGGAGCGCGGGCGCTGAATAGCCGCTGAATTTGCCTGGGCCGCCAGAGGGGTGTGATGGCGGGTTTCGGAGCGATCAGTGTGGAGAGCCGGCAACAGTCCGCGAATTTGTGACGGTCCGGCTGTGGAAAAGCTGGCCCTGCTTTTGTCATCTTCCTATCAATCGGGATGGAGAGAGACTCGCCAGGGGCCAGCTTCAGGAACCGTTCACGGCCTGGATGGTCAATAGCAGGTCGAAAGACAGACGGATTTTCGTCACGATTAGACTGACAGGGGCGTGAAGAGCATGAAACGCAGCACGGGTATTGGCGCAAAGGCGCGGCTCACCGCCGCCTTGCTTGCCGGTGCCGGTCTGGCGCTCGCGCTTCCTTCTGCCGGTTCCGCGGTCGTGGGCGATTCGCTCGCCGTGAACGAATCGGCTGCCGATCTCGAATTCATGCCCTTCACCCCTGCCGGAATGGATGCGTCGCTGATGAGCGAACTGGCATCCTCGGTCGGAATCGATGCCTTGCGCTTCACCCCGGCGGTCAAGCCGGGTCGCAAGGATCGCACGCTGACCGTCGCGGTTCGGGTCGATCCCGCCACCGCACGGGCGATCTCGGTACGCAACACCATCCAGGGCGTCACCGAGGCGGGCCGTGGTGCGCCGCTGCTGGCGCTGGCGCCGACCCGCTACGATCTGGGCATCGCGCGCGGTTATCAGGGCTTTACCCAGTCGGCGCCCAAACCCGCCGCCGGACTTTCGGGCGTACGCGATATCGCGATGCCCGACCTTGCCGAATTCCGTCCCTCGCAGCCCGAAGGCAAGCCCAGCCGCCTTCAGCCGCGAATCGCATTCGAACAGAACGGCTCGGCCGGACGCGTCGCGCGTCCGCTCGAAACGCTCGGCGAACAGAGCGTCGATGTCGGCGGCTCCTACCGCGTGACGCGCAATCTTGATGTGACCGCGGGCGTGCGCCTGTCGCAGGAGCGCGACCGTCTCGCGCCGCTGACCGACGGGCTCGAGGATAATCAGGCGGTCTATGTCGGAACCCAGTTCCGCTTCTGATCCGCTTCACCGCCAGACGCTAGGATGACCCCGCTCCGGCGGGGTTTTTCTTGTCCTGCCTCCGCATTGGCCTAGAGATTGACGCTAGGGAATGCAGAGGGGAGGCCGATCATGGCAAGAGTGGCAGTGGTGACGGGTGGAACCCGCGGGATCGGTCGCGCGGTGTGCGAGCAGTTGCAGGGCGACGGGTTCAGCGTGGTCGCCAATTACGCGGGCAATGCCGATGCGGCGCGCGCCTTCAGCGAGCAGACCGGGATCCCCGCCTATCGCTTCGATGTGGGCGATCACCACGCCGCCACCGCAGCCTGCGTCCAGATCGCCGAAGAGGTCGGCCCGATCGAAGTGGTGGTCAACAACGCCGGCATCACCCGCGACGGCACCTTGCTCAAGCTGAGCTACGACGACTGGAACGACGTGATGCGCGTCAATCTGGGCGGCTGTTTCACCATGGCCAAGGCGTGTTTCCCGGGCATGAAGGAACGCGGCTGGGGGCGGATCGTCAACATCGGCTCGATCAACGGTCAGGCCGGCCAATACGGCCAGGTCAATTACGCCGCCGCCAAGAGCGGGATCCACGGCTTCACCAAGGCGCTGGCGCAGGAAGGTGCGCGCTACAACATCACCGTCAACGCGATCGCCCCGGGCTACATCGACACCGAAATGGTCGCCGCGGTGCCCGAGCCGGTGCTGGAGAAGATCGTCGCCAGGATCCCGGTCGGAAGGCTGGGCCGCGCCAGCGAGATCGCCCGCGGGGTGAGCTTCCTGTGCAGCGAGGACGCCGGTTTCGTCACCGGCTCGACGATGAGCATCAACGGCGGGCAGCATATGTATTGAGGGGCGTGCATTTCGCGCCGGTCGCTTTCCGCCGGACGCGACGGAAGCATCGAACCGCGCGGTCACCCCATGGATCGCCGCGCCTCTTTGCTCCTCGCGATGACGAAAGCGGCGGCCCGGAAATCCTGGGAGGAGACTACACCGGGCTCGACAGCTTCATCAGCACCAGCCCGCCGACGATCATCAGCGCGGCGGCGATCCGCAGCGGGCTGGCCGATTCCCCCAGCACCAGGATGCCCAGCGTGAAGGCGCCGACCGCGCCAATGCCGGTCCAGATCGTATAGGCGGTCCCCAGCGGCAGGGTGCGCATTGACCACGCAAGCAGCGCGAAACTGACGACCATCGCGGCGATCGTCACAACCGACGGCCCAACTCTGGTGAACCCTGCCGACTGTTTCATCGCAAACGACCACACCACCTCGAACAGACCGGCGACGAACAAAGCAATCCAGGCCATTCGACCTCCCCTTCAACAAGCAGCCGGGCCGTCCCGGACCTGTGCCCCTCATGGGGGGAGGACGTGGCCTCGCGGGGGGCAGCTAGGTCCGGCGCGCCGCATTGGCAACGCCGCAGCGATTGCAGGGCCCGCCCCAGCGCGGCTATGGTCGCTTCATGAGCAGCACCCGTATCGAGACCGACGCCTTTGGCGAAATCGCCGTCCCCTCCGACCGTCTGTGGGGCGCGCAGACGCAGCGCAGTCTGGAGAACTTCCGCATCGGCGGCGAGCGCATCCCGCTGCCGATGGTCCACGCGCTGGGCACGATCAAAGCCGCGGCGGCGCGGGTCAACGCGGCTCAGGGTCTGCTCGAGGACCGGCTGGCTGATGCCATCGCCGCCGCCGCCGAGGAGGTCGCGCGCGGCGAATTGGATGAGCATTTCCCGCTGGTGGTGTGGCAGACCGGCTCGGGCACGCAGAGCAATATGAACGCCAATGAGGTGATCGCCAACCGCGCCAATCTGGCGCTGGGCGGCGAGCTGGGGACCAAGAGTCCGGTCCATCCCAACGATCACGTCAACATGAGCCAGTCGTCCAACGACACCGTGCCCAGCGCGATCACCATCGCCGCGGCCTGCGAGGTGACCGGCGCGCTGCTGCCCGCTCTGGTGGCCTTGCGCGACATGCTCGAGGCCAAGGCGCAAGGCTGGGCGCACATCGTCAAGATCGGCCGCACGCACACGCAGGACGCCACCCCGCTGACCTTGGGCGACGAATTCTCCGGCTATGCGCGGCAGGTGGCGCTGGGGATCGAGCGGATCGAGACGACGCTGCCCGGGCTCTACGAACTGGCGCAAGGCGGCACCGCGGTCGGTACCGGGCTCAACGCGCCCAAGGGTTTCGCCGAGGCCGTTGCCGCGGAGATCGCTCAGGCGACCGGGCTGCCTTTCGTCACCGCGCCCAACAAGTTCGAGGCGCTCGCCGCGCAGGATGCGCTGCTGTTCGCGCATGGCGCGCTCAACACGCTGGCAGCAGGGCTCTACAAGATCGCCAGCGACATCCGTCTGCTGGGCTCGGGCCCGCGTTCAGGGCTGGGCGAGCTAGCGCTGCCCGCAAACGAGCCGGGTTCCTCGATCATGCCGGGCAAGGTCAACCCGACCCAATGCGAGGCGCTGACCCAGCTGTGCGCGCAGGTGTTCGGCAACCACGCCACGCTCACCTTCGCGGGCAGCCAGGGCCAGTTCGAGCTCAACACCTATCGCCCGGTGATGGGCTATGCCTTTCTGCAATCGGTCCGGCTGCTCGCGGACGGCGCGCGCAGCTTCACCACCAATCTGCTCGACGGACTCGAACCGCGCGAGGACAATATCGCGCGCGGCGTCGCCAATTCGCTGATGCTGGTGACCGCGCTCGCCCCCTCGATCGGCTATGACAACGCCTCCGCCATCGCCAAGACCGCGCACCAGCAGGGGCTGAGCCTGCGCGAGGCGGCGGTCGCCAGCGGGCATGTCTCGGGCGAGGATTACGACCGGGTCGTGCGGCCCGAAGCGATGCTGGGCACGGATCGCGATTGATGGCCCTGAGCTGGTGGGCTTAGCTGATGGCCGCGCCCTATCACCCGCCGGTCAAGCATTCGCTGAGCATCCTGGGCCACCGCACCTCGATCAGCCTCGAACCTCTCTTCTGGGACATGCTCCATGCCGCGGCCAGGCAGGAAGACCTGTCGCTGAGCGCGCTGGTGGCGCGAATCGATGCCGAGCGGATCCGCAGCGCCACCCCCCCGGGGCTCGCGAGCGCGATCCGGATCTGGCTGGTGTCCCGCCTCGAGGCGATCCACGAAAAAGGCGCCGGGATCGCTCCCGACGCCCTTTCCGGTGTCGATCTCACAGATCAGTAGTTCGCGGGCGGATCGCTCGCGGGGAAGGATTCGTCGATTTCCTCATCGGTCTTCGACCAGCTTTTCTCGCCGGTGGTCGTGGCCTTGGGACCCGAATCGCGAACGCGCCCATCGGGCTGCCCTTTGGCGAACGCGACGCCATTCTTGTCGATCTGGTTCTTCTCGTAATATTTGTAGCCGGCATAGCCGACCGCACCGAGTGCTGCGAGCTTGAGTAACATAGGTTTCGTCCTTTGCTGTCCTTACCCCGATCAACGCGGTAAATCGGCAAAAGGTCCGCGCCTTCGCCGCTATTCGTCGCCGACCCGTTCGATTTGCGCGCCCACCAGCGAAAGCTTCTCCTCGAGCCGCTCGTAGCCGCGGTCGAGATGGTAGATGCGGCGCACCTGAGTTTCGCCCTCGGCGGCGAGCGCGGCGATCACCAGGCTCATCGAGGCGCGCAGATCGGTCGCCATCACCTCGGCCCCGGTCAGCCGCTCGACGCCGCGGACGATCGCGGTCCGACTCGAGACCTCGATATCCGCTCCCATTCGCTTCAACTCGGGCACATGCATGTAGCGGTTCTCGAAAATCGTCTCGGTCAGCACGCTGGTTCCTTGCGCCTTGCACAGCAGGCTCATCAATTGCGCCTGCATGTCGGTCGCGAGCCCGGGGAAAGGCGCGGTGGAGAGGTCGGCGGGCTTGAGCGGGCCATCGGCGCAGACGCGCAGGCCCCCCTTCTCCTCGGTCACTGCCACGCCGATGTTGCGCAGCGCGTGGCTGGTGGCGAGCATGTCATCGGGCTTCGCGCCTTCGAGCAAGACATTGCCCCCGGTAATCGCCGCCGCGCAGGCGTAGGAACCCGCCTCGATCCGGTCGGGCATCACCTTGTAGGTCGCGCCGTTGAGGCGCTTCACCCCGTGCACGGTGATGTCGGAGGAGCCGATCCCCTCGATCTCGGCGCCCATCGCAACCAGCAGATTGCACAGGTCGACGATCTCGGGCTCGCGCGCGGCGTTGCCGATGCGGCTGGTGCCGTTGCACAGCACCGCAGTCATCAGCGCATTTTCGGTTGCCCCGACCGAGACCAGTGGGAAGGTGAAATCGCCACCCGGGAGCCCGCCATCGGGGGCGTTTGCCCGGACATAGCCCTGCGCCACCTCGATCTCCGCGCCGAAGGCTTCCAGCGCATCGAGATGAAGGTTGATCGGACGGTTGCCGATCGCGCAGCCGCCGGGCAGCGACACCGTCGCCTCGCCCGCGCGCGCCAGCAGCGGCCCCAGCACCAGCACCGAGGCGCGCATCTTGCGCACCAGATCGTAGGGCGCGACGGTCGAGGTGATTCGCGTCGCCTGCAGCGTGACCACGCGGCCGAAATCCTCGGGGCGCTTGCCGGCGATCGAATGAGAGACGCCGAACTGCGTCATGAGATGCTGGAAGCCGTCGATATCGGCCAGCCGCGGCAGATTGCGCAGCGTCAGCGGCTCGTCGGTCAGCAAGGCGCAGGGCAGCAGGGTAAGCGCGGAATTCTTGGCGCCGGAGATCGGCAGAGTGCCTTCGAGGCGGTTGCCGCCGGTGATGATGAGTTTGTCCATGGTGTGCGCTTTAGCCGGATTTGGTGCAGCGGCAAGTTTGGCTCGCATGAAGAAACCAAGATGTCGCGCCCGGCCCGGCGGGTCTTTCCCACCGATCGAGCGGCGCTTTCCCACAGCAACCCGGCCTGCGGCCGGGAGAAACTTCTTCGTGTCTTTGTGTGAGGTCGATCGACACCTGTTGCACCAGCGGGCGGGGCTTCGTATCGAATGTGCCGATGACTCATCACAAACCGATCAAAAGAGCCGTCTTCCCCGTCGCCGGGCTGGGTACGCGCTTCCTGCCCGCGACCAAGGCGGTGCCCAAGGAACTGCTGCCGATCGTCGACCGCCCGCTGATTCAGTATGCGGTGGACGAAGCGCGCGAGGCGGGGATCGAGCAAATGATCTTCGTCAACGGGCGCGGGAAGACCGCAATCATCGAGCATTTCGATCGCGCCTTCGAGCTCGAGGCCACCATGACCGAGCGCGGCAAGGACATGTCCGACCTCGAATCGACCCATGCGACCCCGGGCGACATCATCGCGGTGCGCCAGCAAGTCCCCCTGGGGCTCGGCCACGCGATCTGGTGCGCACGCGCGGTGGTGGGCGACGAACCCTTTGCGGTTTTCCTCCCCGACGAGCTCATGGTTGCGCAGGCGGGCGGCGGGACCGGCTGCATGAAGCAGATGGTCGAGGCCTATGACGAAGTCGGCGGCAATCTGATCTCGGTGCTCGAAGTGCCGCGCGAACAGGTCTCGAGCTATGGGGTGATCGATCCGGGTGAACAAAGCGGCAACCTCACCGAGGTGCGCGGGCTGGTCGAGAAACCGGCCGTGGCCGACGCCCCCTCGAACAAGATCGTCTCGGGCCGCTACATCCTCCAGCCCGAGGTGATGCGGGTGCTCGAAACGCAGGGGAAAGGCGCGGGCGGCGAGATCCAGCTCACCGACGCGATGGCGCGGATGATCGGCACGCAGGCCTTCCACGCGGTGACTTTCGCCGGCCGCCGCTTCGACTGCGGCAGCAAGCTGGGCTTTGTCGAAGCGACGCTGGCGCTGGCGCTGGAGCGCGACGACATGGGAGCCGAGGTGCGCGCCATGGCGGAGCGATTGTTGCGGGGATAAGCGGCCCGAACTCCACAGATGCCT
>JAHJWA010000086.1 GCA_018828205.1 Alphaproteobacteria bacterium | reverse complement strand
TCCCTATATGCACCCTCGACCGCCCGCTTCGAGCAGGGCCGATTCATGCGCGGGGATCGGCCACGGAATTGGAAGCGGCGTTTCCATATCGCGATGTCCTGACAAGGGTTGCAGCAGCACCGCGAACCGGTGCGCCTTTGCTGCGGCCCATCGGCGTCGCTATGGTTCCCAACGCCCACGAGACATGAAATCGGCCGCCGCGCATCCTGCGCAGGTCCGGCATCCAGGCAAAGGTGATACCCCCCTTATGGCTACCCAGGCAAAGGCGCCCCAGAAGCGCGCCGGCAAGACCACGACCCGTTCGGCAACCTCGGGTACGGCCAAGCGCCGCATCCGCAAGATCTTCGGTGATGCGCACGAAGTCGTCGAGATGCCCAACCTGATCGAGGTCCAGCGCGAGAGCTACGAGCAGTTCCTGCGCTCCGACAAGGAGAAGGACTACGTCTCCGGCCTGGAAAAGACGCTGCGTTCGGTCTTCCCGATTCGCGACTTCGCCGGCACCGCCGAGCTCGACTTCGTCCATTACGAGCTCGAGCCGCCGAAATACGACACCACCGAATGCCGCCAGCGCGGGATCACCTATGCCGCACCGATGAAGGTGACGCTGCGTCTGATCGTGTTCGAGGTGGATCAGGAAACCGAGACCCGCTCCGTGCTCGATATCAAGGAGCAGGATGTCTACATGGGCGACATGCCGCTCATGACCGGCAATGGCACCTTCATCGTCAACGGCACCGAGCGCGTCATCGTCAGCCAGATGCACCGTTCGCCCGGTGTGCTGTTCGACCACGACCGCGGCAAGACCCACTCCTCGGGTAAGCTGCTGTTCGCGGCGCGGATCATTCCCTACCGCGGCAGCTGGCTCGACTTCGAGTTCGACGCCAAGGACGTCGTCAACGTCCGGATCGACCGCAAGCGCAAGCTGCCGGTCACCTCGCTGCTGTTCGGGCTGGGTCTCGACAGCGAGGAAATCCTCGATGTCTTCTACGACAAGGTCACCTGGAAGCGCGCCAAGGACGGCTGGGAAATTCCCTTCCAGCCCGACCAGTGGCGCGGCCAGAAGCCTGCCTTCGCGCTGATCGACGCCAAGACCGGCGAGGAAGTCTTCCCCGCCGGCCAGAAGATCAGCCCGCGCGCCGCCAACAAGGCGGCCAAGGACGGTCTGGTAACGCTGCTGCTGCCGACCGAGGAAATCTTCGCGCGCTATTCCGCGCACGATTTGATCGACGAGAAGACCGGCCGCATCTACATCGAGGCGGGCGAGGAAGTCTCCGCCGAGAACCTCGAGGCGATCGACAAGGCCGGGATCGACAGCATCGAGCTGCTCGACATCGACCACGTCAACGTCGGCCCCTGGATGCGCAACACGCTCCAGGTCGACAAGGCCGAGAACCGCGAAGAGGGCCTGGAAGCGATCTACAAGGTCATGCGTCCGGGCGAGCCGCCGACGAAGGAAACCGCCGAAGCGCTGTTCGAGGGCCTGTTCTTCGACGCCGACCGCTACGACCTCTCGGCCGTGGGCCGCGTCAAGCTCAACATGCGTCTCGAGCTCGACGCCGAGGACACCGTTACCACGCTGCGCAAGGAAGACATCCTCGCGGTCGTCAAGGAGCTGGTGAACCTCAAGGACGGCAAGGGCGATGTCGACGACATCGACAATCTCGGCAACCGCCGGGTGCGTTCGGTCGGCGAACTGCTCGAGAACCAGTACCGCGTCGGGCTGCTGCGCATGGAGCGCGCGGTCAAGGAGCGCATGAGCTCGGTCGATGTCTCGACCGTGATGCCCAACGATCTGATCAACGCCAAGCCCGCGGTCGCCGCGGTGCGCGAGTTCTTCGGTTCGTCGCAGCTGTCGCAGTTCATGGATCAGACCAACCCGCTCTCCGAAGTGACGCACAAGCGTCGCGTTTCGGCGCTCGGGCCGGGCGGTCTCACCCGCGAGCGTGCGGGCTTCGAAGTCCGCGACGTTCACCCGACCCACTACGGCCGGATCTGCCCGATCGAGACGCCCGAGGGCCCGAACATCGGTCTGATCAACTCGCTCAGCACCTTTGCCCGCGTCAACAAGTATGGCTTCATCGAGACGCCGTACCGCACCG
>JAHJWA010000085.1 GCA_018828205.1 Alphaproteobacteria bacterium | reverse complement strand
TGGATGCTGAAACGCGTTCGGCGTGAGGGATCGAGAGGAGTTTGCGCATGAAACTGGGCCGTTTGAATCACATCGGCGTTGCCACACCGAGCATCGCCGACTCGATCGCGCATTATCGCGAGGCGCTCGGCGCCACCACTATCTCCGAGCCCTTCGACATGGCCGAGCAGGGCGTGAAGGTCTGTTTCGTCGACACGCCGGGCGAGAACGGCACCAACGGCACGCAGATCGAGCTGATCGAGCCGCTCGACGCGAACTCGCCGATCCACGGTTTTCTCGCCAAGAACCCGCTCGGCGGGCAGCATCACCTGTGCTTCGAGGTCGCCGACATTGCCGAGGCGCGCGCCTGGTTCGAGGGGCTGGGCAAGCGCATCCTCGGGCCGACGCGGATCGGCGCGCATGGGACGCCGATCTTCTTCCTCCACCCCAAGGACATGATGGGGCAGCTGACCGAGATCATGGAGAGCCCCAGGGACGATTCGCACTTGCCGAATTGACCGGCGGACGGCTCGATCTCCGGCGCTGTCTCGTCATCCCAGCGAAAGCTGGGATCTCTGTCGGCTTGGCGCCAAACCTGAGACAGATCCCAGCTTTCGCTGGGATGACGCATTTTCGCGATTGGAGAATGGGCATGGCGCGCTTGCATCCCCTCTTCAAGCTTCGCTAGGCCGCTTCGCGACCAAGCTGCGCTTTCCTCTCCCGCCCGGGAGAGGAGTTAGGACCATTATGACCGACACACCCACCCCCGCACCCACCTATGCCGACTGGAAGACGCTCGCCGACAAGGAGGTCAAGGGCCGCGACCTGACTTGGCACACGCCCGAGGGCATCGCGATCAAGCCGCTCTACACCTCGGCCGATGTCGGTGCCGAGGGCTCCGCGCTCGACCCCGGCGTGCCCGGGATCGCGCCCTACACCCGCGGGCCCTATGCCAGCATGTACACCGGGCGCCCCTGGACGATCCGGCAATACGCCGGCTTCTCCACCGCCGAGGAGAGCAACGCCTTCTACCGCCGCAATCTCGCCGCCGGGCAGAAGGGGCTCTCGGTCGCCTTCGATCTCGCGACCCACCGCGGCTACGATTCCGATCACCCGCGCGTGCGCGGCGATGTCGGCAAGGCCGGGGTCGCGATCGACACCGTGCGCGACATGGAGATCCTGTTCGATTCGATCCCGCTCGACGAGATGAGCGTCTCGATGACGATGAACGGCGCGGTGATCCCGATCATGGCCTTCTACATCGTCGCGGGCGAGCGCCAGGGCGTGCCGCAGGCCAAGCTCTCGGGGACCATCCAGAACGACATCCTCAAGGAGTTCATGGTCCGCAACACCTATATCTACCCGCCCGAGCCGAGCATGCGGATCGTCTCCGACATCATCGCATATACCTCGGCCAACATGCCGAAATTCAACAGCATTTCGATCTCGGGCTATCACATGCACGAGGCCGGGGCGACCGCGGTGCAGGAGCTGGCCTTCACCATCGCCGACGGCAAGGAATACGCCAAGCGCGCGATGGCGACCGGGCTCGACATCGACGCCTTCGCGCCGCGGCTGTCGTTCTTCTGGGGCATCGGGATGAACTTCTTCATGGAGATCGCCAAGATGCGCGCCGCGCGCGCGCTGTGGCACGAGGTCATGACCGATCTCGGCGCGCAGAACGACAAGTCGAAGATGCTGCGCACCCATTGCCAGACCAGCGGGGTCAGCCTGCAGGAGCAGGATCCCTACAACAACGTCATCCGCACCACGATCGAGGCGATGGCGGCGGTGCTGGGGGGCACGCAGTCGCTCCACACCAACGCGCTCGACGAGGCGATCGCGCTGCCGACCGAATTCTCCGCGCGGATCGCGCGCAACACCCAGCTGGTGATCCAGGAGGAAAGCGGCATCACGAAGGTCGCCGATCCGCTGGGGGGCAGCTATTACATCGAGAGCCTGACCGCGGCGCTGATCGAACAGGCGCGCGCGCTGCTGGCCGAGGTCGAGCAGGCCGGCGGGATGACCCGCTATGTCGCCAGCGGCAAGCCCAAGGCGGCGATCGAGCGCGCCGCCGCGGTCAAGCAGGCGAGCGTCGACCGCGCCGAGACGGTGGTGGTCGGGGTCAACAAATACCGCCGCGACAAGGAAGACGAGATCGACACGCTCGACATCGACAATGTCGCGGTGCGGACCAGCCAGATCGCGCGGCTCGAGAAGGTCCGCGCGACCCGCGACGACATGGGCTGCAAGGCCGCGCTCGATGCGCTGGCGCGCGGCGCGGCGCAGCGCGAGGGCAATCTGCTCGAACTCGCGGTCGAGGCGGCGCGTCAGGATGCGACGCTGGGCGAGATCAGCCAGGCGATGGAAGACGCCTATGGCCGCTACGACACCCGGCCGGTGCCCGTGCGCGGGGTCTACACCGAGGCCTATGCCGATGACGACCGCTACGCGCAGGTGGTCGAGGGCGTGAAGGCGGTCGAACGAAGGCTGGGCCATGCGCCGCGGCTGATGGTCGCCAAGATGGGGCAGGACGGCCACGACCGCGGCGCAAACGTGATCGCCTCCGCCTTTGCCGACATGGGCTTCGAGGTGCTGTCGGGGCCGCTGTTCCAGACGCCCAAGGAAACGCTGGCGATGGCGCTCGAAGCCGAGGTCGACGCGATCGGCGCGAGCAGCCTCGCCGCCGGACACAAGACGCTGGTCCCCGAGCTGATCGACCTGCTCAGGGAAGCGGGCCGCGCCGACATCAAGGTGATCGCCGGCGGGGTGATCCCGCAGAAGGACTACGAATTCCTGCGCGAGGCCGGGGTGCAGGGCATCTACGGCCCGGGCTCGAACGTGGTCGAATGCGCGGCGGATGTGCTGCGGCTGCTGGGGCACAATATGCCGCCGGCGGGGGAGGATCTGGACGAGGCGGCGGAGTGATACCCTCCAACTCGTCATTGCGAGCAAAGCGAAGCAATCCAGGGCGCAGGTCCATGGATTGCCGGGTGGCCCTCCGGGCCGTCTTCGACTCGGCCTTCGGCTCCTCGCAATGACGAGGAAGGGTTGATGTTCTCGCAGGCCGTCACCCTGAACTTGTTTCAGGGTCCATTTCGCCCCACGCATAGCTGCTAATGAGGAAGGATGGATGCTGAAACGAGTTCAGCATGACGGGAGGAACGGGATGAAGTCAGCCGAGCGGCACCTCAACAGTAGTCGTTGCGAGAAGCCGCAGGCGACGCGGCAATCCAGGGCACCGGTCGATGGATTGCTTCGCTTTGCTCGCAATGACGCATGAAAAGATCGACATGACCAAACGCAAATTCAGGACAAACAAGTGACCCCCAGCCCCTCCCAAATTCGCACCGACTGGACCCGCGACGAGATCGCCGCGCTGTTCGAGCTGCCCTTCACCGAGCTCCTGTTCCAGGCAGCCAGCGTCCACCGCGCGAACCATCCGCCAAGCCAAGTCCAGCTGTGCACGCTGCTCAGCATCAAGACCGGCGGCTGCCCCGAGGATTGCGGCTATTGCTCGCAATCGGTGAAGGCCGACAGCGGCGTCGCGGCGACCAAGCTGATGGATGTTCAGCAGGTGCTTCAATCGGCCGCGCAGGCCAAGGATCACGGCAGCCAGCGCTTCTGCATGGGCGCCGCCTGGCGCAACCCCAAGGACCGCGACATGCCCGCGATCGTGGAGATCGTGAAGGGCGTGCGCGCGATGGGGCTCGAGACCTGCATGACGCTGGGGATGCTCACCCCGCGCCAGGCCGACATGCTCAAGGAAGCCGGGCTCGACTATTACAACCACAATGTCGACACCGGCCCCGAATATTACGAGCGGGTGATCACCAGCCGCAAATATGAGGACCGGCTCGATACGCTGCACAACGTGCGCGAGGCGGGGATCAACGTCTGTTCGGGCGGGATCGTGGGAATGGGCGAAACGCGGGCGGACCGCGTCGGCTTCGTCCACACGCTCGCGACGCTGCCGCAGCACCCCGAGAGCGTTCCGGTCAACGCGCTGGTCCCGGTCAAGGGCACGGTGCTGGGCGACATGCTCGCCGACACGCCGCTGGCCAAGATCGACGATATCGAATTCGTCCGCACCGTCGCGGTGGCGCGGATCTGCATGCCGCTGAGCATGGTGCGGCTCTCCGCCGGGCG
>JAHJWA010000084.1 GCA_018828205.1 Alphaproteobacteria bacterium | reverse complement strand
TCGGGCGCCACCACGGCCACCGTGGTCGACAAGGCGAGCGATGCGCTCAAGGCGATGCGCTGGCAGCCAAGCCTGCGGACGCTGCCGCCCTATCATGACGATCCCGCCTATATCGATGCACTGGCGCTCGATATTGGGCGCCAGATCGATGCGCTGGCCTTCGAACCCGAACTGCTGCTGCTGAGCTTCCACGGCATGCCCGAACGCACGCTGCATCTCGGTGACCCCTATCACTGCCACTGCCAGAAGACCGCGCGGCTGCTCGGGGCGAAGCTGAACCGGCCGGGCCTGCGGCTGCGGACCACCTTCCAGTCGCGCTTCGGCCGCGCCAAATGGCTCGAACCCGCGACCGACACCACGCTCGAGGAAGAGGCGCAGGCGGGCACGAAGCGGATCGCGATCGCCGCGCCGGGCTTTTCCGCCGATTGTCTCGAGACGCTCGAGGAGCTGGCGATGGAGGGCAAGGAGCAGTTCCTCGAGGCCGGGGGCGAACACTTCGCCGCGCTGTCCTGCCTCAACACCTCCCCCGCGGGGCTCGACATGCTCGAGACGCTCCTGCGGCGCGAATTGTCGGGGTGGATTTAAGCGCGCGGGTTACTTACACGCAGGTAGGTATCAAGGAGCAACCTATGGCCAGCCTCGCGTCCCACCCGTCTGCCGAGTTCACCCCGAAGGACTGGCGCGACCAGATGCCCGGCGGATCGCTCGACCATATTCCGGGCGAGAGGGGCTACCCGCTGGTCGGCCACACCTTCACCCAGCTCTCCGATCCGCACGCCTTCGCCAAACGGATGTTCGAGACCTACGGCCCGGTCTACAAGGTCCATTCGATGGGCGGCTGGCATGTCGCGCTGATCGGTCCCGAGGCCAACGAGCTGATGCTGTTCGACCGCGGCAAGATCTTCTCCAGCGATCAGGGCTGGAGCCCGGTGCTCCATCGGCTGTTCCCCGGCGGGCTGATGCTGCTCGATTTCGACCACCACCGCGCCGATCGCCGCGCGCTGTCGATCGCCTTCAAGCCCGGCCCGATGCGGCACTATGCCGACAGCCTCAACCGCGGGATCTCGGCGCGGATGGAGGAGTGGGGCACGGGTTCGATGGCATTCTACCCCGCGATCAAACAGCTCACGCTCGATCTCGCCGCCGACAGCTTCATCGGCCTGCCCTTCGGCGAGGAAGCGGATCGGATCAACCAGGCCTTCGTCGACATGGTTCAGGCCTCGATTGCCCCGGTGCGCCGCCCGCTGCCCTTCACCAAGATGAAAAAGGGCGTCGACGGGCGCGCCTTTCTGGTCGATTATTTCACCCGCGAAACCCAGTGCCGCCGCGCCGAGGGGGGCGGTCAGGACATGTTCAGCCAGTTCGCCACCGCCGAGTTCGAGGACGGCAGCCTGATGGATGTCGAGGCGGTGGTCGATCACATGAATTTCCTGATGATGGCGGCGCACGACACCATCACCTCCTCCGCGACCTCGCTCGTCTATCTGCTCGCGAAGAACCCCCAATGGCAGGACCGGCTGCGCGACGAGCTGACCGCGATCACCGGGGGCGAAGGGCGCGCTCTCCCCTATGACGACCTCGGCAAGCCCGAGCTGACCGAAATGGCGTTCAAGGAATCGCTGCGGATGATCGCGCCGGTGCCCTCGATCCCGCGGCGCGCGCTGCGCAGCTTCGAGCATGGCGGCTACACCATACCGGCGGGCGCGCGGGTCGGGATCAACCCACATCTGGTCCACCACATGGAAGAACTCTGGCCCGACCCCGAGCGTTTCGACCCCGAGCGCTTCACCCCCGAGCTGGTCAAGGCGCGGCACAAATACGCCTGGGTCCCCTTCGGCGGCGGCGCGCATATGTGCCTCGGGCTGCATTTCGCCTATATGCAGATCAAGGTGCTGATGGCGCAGATGCTGACCCGCTACCGGATCGAGGTCGAGCCGGGCTACAATCCCGACTGGCAGGCCTGGCCGATCCCCCAGCCCAAGGACGGGCTCAGGATTACGCTCAAGAAGCTCTGAGGCTTATCGCGGCCGGTTGGCGCGATCAGAAATCGATCGCGATGCCGTCCTTGACCCAGTCGCCATAGCGCGTCGGACTGAGCTTTTCGTCCGTTTCGGGCGGCTTGGGCGCGGGCGCCGGCTCGTTGGTCCAGTGTGCGGGCTTCTCGAAGCCGGCGGGGCGGTGGGTCTCGCGTTTGTCCATGGCCATGAAATGCGCAGGCTGGCGCGCGGTTTCAAGGGCGGGTAGGGGAACCGCCATGGCCATGCCCCCCGGTTTCCCCGCGCGCCGCGCCGCGCTGCGCCTGCTCGATGCTGTGCTGCGGCGCGGCGAGACGCTCGATATCGCCTTCGGTTCGGCGACGGGCGACGTCCGCCGATTCGAGGACAAGGCGCTGACCCGCGCCATCGCCAGCGAGGTTTTGCGCTGGCTGGTCGATTTCGACGCGCTGATCGACAGCGCCACCAAGGACAATCTGCCCCCCGACGCCAAGGTGCGGATGGTGCTGCGGATGATGCTGGCGCAATGGCTGCGGCTCGACACCCCGCCGCATGCGGTGCTGGCGACCGGGCTGCCGCTGCTCGCGGGTGGTCCGCGACGGCTGGCGCATGGCGTGTTCTCCACGCTAGAGAAGCGCGAGCACCTGCTCTCCGATAGTCCGACACTCCCGACATCCGTGGAGGCCCGCTGGGGCGAGCGCGCCGAGCCGATTGCCGCGGGGCTCGCCAATCCGCCGCCGCTCGACCTGTCCTTGCGCGACCCGGCGCGCACCGCCGAGCTCGCCGTTCAGCTCGCCGCCGACAGCCTGATGCCCGGCCAGCTGCGGCTCCCGCGCGGCGCCAGCGTCGAGACCCTGCCGGGATTCGCCGAGGGCGATTGGTGGGTCCAGGATCTCGCCGCCTCGCTGCCCGCGCGGCTGCTCGGGCCCGGAGCCAATGCAGGAGAGGGCCGCCACGCGCTCGATCTCTGCGCCGCGCCGGGCGGCAAGACACTCCAACTCGCCGCCGCCGGCTGGCAGGTCACCGCACTCGACATCTCCAAGCGGCGGCTCGAACTGCTGCGCGACAATCTCAAGCGCACCGGGCTCAAGGCCGGCATCGTCCGCGCCGATGCGCTGGCCTGGGAGCCCAAGCATCGCTTCGATGCGATCCTCCTCGATGCGCCCTGCACCAGCACCGGCACCGCGCGGCGGCATCCCGATGTGCTGCACCGCATCGGTGCGCGCCAGATCGAGGAGATGGCCGAACTGCAGGCCGCGCTGCTCGCGCGCGCTGCGGAGTGGCTCAAGCCTGGCGGCACGCTGGTCTATGCGGTGTGTTCGCTGGAGCGGTCCGAAGGCGAAGCGCGGGCTGAGCAGGTCGCTCTGGTGCCCGAGCCGATCCGCACCGAGGAACTGCCAACCGGATTGCTGCCGACGGCGGAAGGCTGGCTGCGCACCGATCCCGGCATGCTGCGCGAGGCGGGCGGGCTCGACGGGTTCTTCGTCGCGCGCTGGCGAAAGCCGGAATAAACGCAGCGGCGCTCTTGCTGCTCCGGATTTGAAAAAGCCCGGACCGTCGCGCGACGGTCCGGGCTGTGTCGTCTTGGCCGCGCTTCAGGTTGCGTCGCGGCGGTTCACATCGACATGATCGCGCGCGGTGACGAATGTGCGGTGCGGTGCTCCTGCACCCGCAGCGATTATCGCGGCCACGAGCGAGAGCAGCGAAGCGAAGAATGCATACCAGCTAGCGCTCGAGAGCGCATCCAGGGCGGATTCGGCGGTACGTCCGGCATCCTGCCGCAAGTCCTGGGTATCCACCCCTTCGATCTCGTTCCGGACCGAACCCACTGCGTCTTCGACGCGGCTTTCGACCTGCTGCTGCGAGATATCCTGGGGAACGGCGTCCTCGGGAAGGGCTCTGGCTGCAGTGTCGGCAACCGAGCCGATTGCGTTGGCAGCACCCGCTACCGCGCTGGTGGCTGTGTTGACCGCAGCTCCGACCGTGCTGGTGGCGAACCACAGCATCACGATCGTGAGCAGGCCCCAGACGCTCGCGCCGTGAGCGGTGGCGGCGTTCTTGTCCGGGATGCCCGAAAGCCGCCCGGCGACATAGCCGCCGATGCCGAGCGCGATGATGCTGGTAACGATCCACCAGATCCCTGCGCCAAGTCCCACCCCGTCGAAGGCGGCGCCTTGCTGCGGATCGATGGCTCGAAAGCCTATCGCAGTGCCCAGCATTCCCAACAGGATCAGCACGCCCACGGCGATCACCGTGCCGGCGAAGATGGCTCCCCAGGAAACGCGCGACAACAGCGCCGGCGTGTCGGTGGCGCTGACCAGCGTCGCATCGTGATCATGTCCATGTGTATCAACCATGTCGCTCTCCCTGACTAGAACATTGCTACAAGGTGAACCGATCGAAGCAGAGAACGTTCCGCCAGTCGAAACAGCGGCTCGGTTGGGGCCCTCCAACGAAGAACAGCCGACGACTGAATGTCGCCGGCTGTTCGGTATTCAGTTCCTGTAGCGCCGGTTCAGGGGCGCTGGGTGATTTCCATATCGTCCTCGTTCACCAGCAGGAAGACTTGCTGTTCCTCGGCGATCCGACGCGTATCGGCGTCGAGTTCGTCACCGGGAAGGTCCCCGATCGAGGCGGCGCTCATGACCGTCCCCGAGGAAATCCGCAATTGCTGGCCCGGATTGATATCCATCGGCTCTTCGAGTGGACCATCATTGATCAGCGCGAACATGCGCTGGCCATTGTTCTCGACCCAGAAGCCGCGATCCGTCATCTCCGACAGCGGTCCGCCCACCGACACATCGCCCGAAAACTCGGTTCCGATATATTGCTCAGGGTTCGCCAGGATGGCGGCCAGCGTCACCTCGCCGACCGCGGGCGTCACCGGCTCTTCATCGACGACGATCGTTTCTTCCACCGCCACCGGCTCGACGAGTTCGGCTTCGTCATCATCCGCGCCGACCGCCCACCAGATGAGCAGCGCCAGCAGGATGAGCGCGAGCAGAATCCAGAGCCATGTCAGATTGCTTTTCTTTTCGACTGGTATCTCGGCCATTTCCCACCTCATTCGTATTCAAGATCACCGACAGACCGTGCGTCCGCCATGCTCCGAACAGCGGGCTCCGAGGAGCGAGTGGTCCAAAACTCACAGATGTTAAGTTTGAGAGCCGCGAGTCCTTCGCGGTAGTCGTGCCGGACGGCTTCCCAAACTCAGTCGGATTTGACCCTGGACTGGAAGCTCTTGCGCAGTTTCAGCAGCTTGGGCGGGATCGTGGCCTGGCAATAGGGATTGCGCTGGCCTTCGCCCCCCCAATATTCCTGGTGGTAATCCTCGGCGGGATACCATTGTGCCGGCCCCTCGATAGTGGTCACCGCAGTTCCGGAATTGTCGGCGTTCCAGCGGGCGATCGCCGCCTCGGCCTCGGCGCACTGCGCGCCGTCCAGCGGGAAGATCGCGCTGCGGTACTGCGTTCCGACGTCGTTTCCCTGACGGTTGAGCTGACTGGGATCGTGGGTGCCCATGAAGACGTCGAGCAGATCGGGCAGCGCGATGACTTCCGGGTCGAAGGTGACGCGCACCGCCTCGGCGTGTCCGGTCGTGCCGCTGCACACCTCCTTGTAGGTCGGATCGGGCTTGTCGCCGCCGATATAGCCGCTCTCGACTGCGCTCAC
>JAHJWA010000083.1 GCA_018828205.1 Alphaproteobacteria bacterium | reverse complement strand
GCTTGCGCGCCGCCAAGGGCTATGAACGCGCGCTCGCCGCAGTGCTCGGGCGCGACAGCAAGGCGCTGCTCGGCGATCCTGCAAAGAGCGAGGAAGGCCGCTTCTGGACCGGAAGCGCGACCCCCGCGCCGGTCGCCGACAATCTGGCCGACAAGGTCACCGATTGCCCAGCCGAACTCGCCGCAAGGCTGGCGCTGGTGCATGTCGCCGATACCGACGACGGTCGCACGCTCTCGCCGGGCGAATGGCTGGTGACCACAGCGGGCTATCTGCGCCGCTGGGACGGTTTCGTCGCACGCGGCGAAGGGGCGGCCGAAGCGGCTCGGCTCGAGGCGGAGAACCGCCATGGCGAACTGGCCGAGGCGCTTCCGGCGCTGCGTTCGGCGGTCGAGCGGGCGGACACCGCGCAGGCGCAGGCGCAGGAAGAGCTTGCGACGCTGCAGCGCGATCTCGTCGCGGCCGAGCGCGCGCAGGCGCAGGCCTCCGAGGACGAGCGCCAGAAACTGCGCGCGCTCGATCAGGCGGAGGCCGCGCGCGAGCGGATGGCGGCGCGGCGCGCCGAGATCGAACGCGCGCAGAGCGAAGTCGGCGAATTGCTCGGCTCGGCAAAAACGGAGCTTGCCGCGGCGGAAGCGAAGCGCACCGCCCTGCCCGATCCCGCGACCGGACGTGCAGCGCTCGACGCTGCGCGGGCGCGCAATGAGGCGGCGCGCTCGGGCATACAGACCGCAGCGGCCGAGCTAGCGGCGCACGACCAGGCGCTGGCGGTGGCGCGCGAGCGGAACGCAGCGCAGCGCTCGGACATGGCCAATTGGCAAGCGCGCTCGAGCGAGGCGACGCGGCGGATGGCCGACATGGCGCGGCGACTCGAGGAAATCGGCGAAGAGCGCGCGGTCGTGGCGGCCAAGCCCGAGGGGTTGATGCGCGAGATCGAACAGGGCGATGCCGTCCGCGTGCGGCTGGCCGATGGGCTCGCGCAGACCGAGGCCGCGCTCGCCGCCGCGCAAGCCGCCGCATCCTCCGCCGACCGCGACTTCACCGCCGCCAACGAGGCGCTCTCCGAAGCACGCGAGAACCGGGCCGGCCTGGCGGCGCGCGCGGAGAGCCAGGATGCCCGAAGGATCGAGATGGCGCGCACCTCGGGCGAACGCTTCCAGTGCCCGCCCCCGCATCTGCCCGCGACCTTCGGCTTCGACGGCGAGGCGATCGCTGCGGCCGAGACCGAGAGCGAGACGATGGACCGCCTCACCGCCAGCCGCGAGCGGATCGGCCCGGTCAATCTCGTGGCTGCGGACGAGCTCGCGCGGGTCGAGGCCGAACACGGCGCCAGCGCCGAGGAGCAGGCCGAGCTGGCCGAGGCGGTCACCCGGCTGCGCGGTTCGATCGGCAGCCTCAACCGCGAGGGCCGCGAGCGACTGCGCGATGCGTTCGAACGGGTCGACACCCATTTCCAGCGGCTGTTCACGCAATTGTTCGAGGGCGGGCAGGCGCATCTGGCGCTGATCGACAGCGAGGATCCGCTCGAGGCGGGGCTCGAGATCTTCGCGCAGCCACCCGGCAAACGGCTCCAGTCGCTGACGCTGCTATCGGGGGGCGAACAGGCGCTGACCGCGATCGCGCTGATCTTCGCGCTGTTTCTCACCAACCCGGCGCCGATCTGCGTGCTCGACGAGGTCGATGCCCCGCTCGACGACGCCAATATCGACCGCTTCTGCGACCTGCTCGATGCGATGGTGAAGGAAACCGCAACCCGCTATCTGATCGTCACGCACAATGCGGTGACGATGAGCCGGATGCACCGCTTGTTTGGCGTGACCATGGTCGAAAAGGGCGTGAGCCGGCTGGTCAGCGTCGATCTGGGCGCGGCGGAGGAATTGCTCGCGGCGGAATAGGCGGGGTGGGCCTCAGGCCGCCAGCGCGCGCTCGAGCCGGTCGCGGATTGCCTTGAGCTGCGGCACAATATCCTCGCCATCGAAACGCGGTGCGGCGACCTGTGCCGCCGCCTGCGGATCGGGCGCGCCCAGGATCGCCGCCTTTGCGCCCCTCAGCGTGTAACCCTCGCGATTGACCAGCCGATCGATCCGTTCGACCAGCGCCACGTCTTCGGCGCGGTAATAGCGGCGCCCGCCGCTGCGCTTGAGCGGTTCGAGCATGGGGAACTGCTGCTCCCAATAGCGCAGCACATGCGGCTTGATGCCGAGCGCCTGCCCGACCTCGCCGATGGTGCGTAGAGCGCCGCTTTCCTTGCCATCGTCGAAATCGGCCATTGCGCTATTCCTTTGCGATGCGGTCCTTGAGCAGCTGGCTGGCGCGGAAGGTCAGCACCCGGCGCGGGGTGATCGGCACTTCGACCCCGGTCTTGGGATTGCGGCCGACGCGTTCCTTCTTGTCGCGCAGCACGAAGCTGCCGAAACCCGAGATTTTGACGTTCTCGCCATCGGACAGTGCACCGCACATCTTGGCGAGGATCGATTCCACGATCTCGAGCGATTCGGCGCGAGACAGACCCATCTTGCGATTGATCGTTTCTGCCAGATCGGCGCGAGTGAGCGTACCCACCGAACGCATATCGCTTCCCCTCAATTTCTACGTGCGACCCGTATGAAACCCGGATGGCGGGACTAGACCCTGCAGTGGGCCCACGCAACGGATAGTGCTGATTTCGCCGTGAAAAGCGAAGAAAACTTCACATGCGGACGAGCGAGGCGCCCCAGGTGAAGCCGCCGCCCATCGCCTCGAACATGACGAGATCGCCGGGCTTGATCCGACCATCGCGCGTGGCGACGTCGAGCGCGAGCGGAACCGAGGCTGCCGAAGTGTTGGCGTGCTGGTCGACGGTGACCACGACCCGCTCTGCGGGGAGGCCCAGCTTGCGCGCGGTGGCATCGAGGATGCGGGCGTTGGCCTGATGCGGCACCACCCAGTCGACGGCTTGGATTCCCATATCGACATCGGCGAGCACTTCGCGGAGCACTTCGGCGAGATTGACCACCGCGTGGCGGAACACCTCGCGCCCCTTCATCCGCAGCTTGCCGACCGTGCCGGTGCTCGAGGGTCCGCCATCGACGTGGAGCAGATCGCAATGTTCGCCATCGGCGTGGAGCCGGGTGGCGAGGATGCCGGGTCCGTCTTCGGCGACGTCCTGCGCCTCAAGCACCACCGCGCCGGCGCCGTCGCCGAACAGCACGCAGGTGGTGCGGTCGTCCCAGTCGAGGATGCGGCTGAAGGTCTCCGCGCCGATCACCAGCGCCTTCTTGGCCATGCCGGTGCGCAGCAGCGAATCGGCGGTCGCCATCGCGTAGAGAAAACCCGAGCAGACCGCCTGGACGTCGAAGGCCACGCCGCCGCGGCAGCCCAGCGCCTGCTGGACCTGAGTCGCGGTGGCGGGGAAAGTGTAGTCGGGGGTGGCGGTGGCGAGGACGATCAGCCCGATCTCGCTCGCCTCCACGCCCGCCGCTTCGAGCGCCCGGCGCGCCGCTTCGATGGCGAGGCTCGAGGTGGTTTCACCCTCCCCCGCGATATAGCGCTGGCGAATTCCGGTGCGCTCGACGATCCAGTCGTCGCTGGTGTCGACTCGCTCGGCGAGTTGGGCATTGGTGACGCAATTCCTGGGCAGGGCCGAGCCCGTACCCCGCAGGACCGAACGAATCATGTGGCTGCGGTTCCCGAAGCCGCGGCGCTGCCACTGCCGCCCAGATCGCCGAGTTCGGCGAGATCGCGGGTGATGCGGTTGGTGATGTCGTCCTCCAGCAGCCGCGCGGCGACTTCGACCGCATTGGCCACGCCCTTGGCGTTGGCGCTGCCGTGGCTTTTCACCACCACGCCGTTGAGGCCGAGGAAGACCGCGCCATTGTGATTGTTGGGGTCGAGATGGTGGCGCAGCAATTCGGTCGCCGGGCGCGAGACCAGAAAGCCGACCTTCGAGCGGATCGACGAGGAGAAGGCCTGTTTGAGCAGATCGGTGACGAAACGCGCCGTCCCCTCGATCGCCTTGAGCGCGATATTGCCCGAAAACCCGTCGGTCACCACCACGTCGCATTCGCCGCGGTTGATCTTGTCCGCCTCGACGAAACCCTCGAAAGCGAGCGCGAGCCCGGTTGCGGCGCGCAGACGGTTGGCGGCCTCCTGGATGTCCTCGGTGCCCTTGTTGTCCTCGGTCCCGATGTTGAGCAGGCGCACGCGCGGACGCTCGCGGCCGCTGACGATCCGCGAATAGGCGGCGCCCATGATCGCGAATTGCACGAGATTGCGCGCATTGCCTTCGCTGTTGGCGCCAAGGTCGAGCATGATGACGTCGTCATCGGTAAGGGTGGGAAGCAGCGCCGCGAGCGCGGGGCGGTCGAGGCCGGGCATGGTGCGCAGCGCGAGCTTGCTCATCGCCATCAGCGCGCCGGTGTTGCCGGCGCTGACTGCGGCGCCCGCGAGGCCCTGCTTCACCGCATTGACGGTGAGACCCATGCTGGTGGTCTTGGCGCGACGCAGCGCCTTGCTCGGCTTCTCGTCGCCGCCGACCACATCCTCGCAGTGAAGGATTTCGGAGGCGCCGCTCATGCCCGGATGGCTGTCGAGCGCGGCCTTGATCACGGCCTCGTCGCCGACGAGCAGGAATTTGAAGCGGTCGTGGCGTCGGCGAGCGATCGCCGCGCCCTCCACCATCACGCGCACGCCTTCATCGCCGCCCATCGCATCGACGGCGATACGCGGAAGATTCATGACGTGCTCCGGTTGGTTACGGTCAGAGACCGACGGCGACGATCTCGCGACCGTTGTAATACCCGCAATGCGCACAAAGATTGTGCGGGCGCTTCAATTCGCCGCAGTTCGAACACTCGTGATGAGCCTCGACCTTGAGCGAATCATGCGAACGGCGGTTGCCGCGGCGGTGGGGCGATACTTTTCTTTTGGGGACGGCCATGGCGGCACCTGTTCCTCAACAAATCTAAATGGTTGGCGGCCGCCCTAGAGGACGGTCCGGCAACGCACAAGTGTGCGTCAGACAGAAAATCCAACCTGTGACGGTGAAGAAGCGCGCTATAACCAGATTTCGCGCATGTGCAAGCGGTTGATGACGAGCCTGCGAGCGTTGTCCGCCGTGACCGGTCCGGCTACCCCCGACGAGACGACAGAAGGGCCAGAGCATCATGGACGACACGACGATCTTTCTCCCGGTCACGCTGACCGCAGCGGCGGCGGCGGCCCTGATCAACTTGTGGCTGGCGATAAGGGTCGGACAGATGCGCGGCGCGACCGGGCTGGTCCACGGCGACGATGCCGGCGGGCCGCTCACCCGGCGGATGCGCGCGCAGCTCAATTTCGTCGAGAACACCGGATTCGTGCTGGTGCTGATCGCCGGGATCGAGCTGGCGGGCAGAGGCGGCCAGTGGCTCGCCTTCGTCGCGGCGGCCTATATGCTCGGGCGGCTGGCGCATGGCGTGGGCATGGATGGAGAAACCCCCACCCTGCCGCGCAGGATCGGTACCGGGGTGACCATGCTCACCCTGCTCGGGCTGGCGATCGCTGCGACGCTGGTGGCGCTGCGGGTAATCTAGCCGGCGCTCATGCCAGCGCGTAATCGCTCACGAAGGCGTTGGTCTTGCGTTCCTGGCCGAAGGTGCTGGTCGGGCCGTGACCCGGGATGAAGGTGACGTCGTCGCCCAGCGGCCACAATTTGCCCGTGATCGCGTCGATCAGATCCTGGTGATTGCCCAGCGGAAAATCGGTCCGCCCGATACTGCCCTGGAACAGGACATCGCCGACCACCGCGAATTTGCTCGGGCGGTGGAAGAACACGACATGACCGGGGGTGTGGCCGGGGCAGTGGAAGACCTCGAGCACCAGCTCGCCCACGGTCACGGTGTCGCCATCGGCCAGCCAGCGGTCGGGCTCGAACACCTGGCCGTTGACGCCGTATTTCTTGCCGTCCTCGCCGAGCCGGTCGATCCAGAAGCGGTCGGCCTCATGCGGTCCCTCGATCGGCAGGCCAAGCTCCTTGGCGAGGATCCCCGCCTCGCCGCAATGGTCGATATGACCATGGGTGATAAGGATTTTCTCCAGCTCCACCCCGGTCTGCTTCACCGCCGCCTTGAGCTTGTCGAGATCGCCGCCGGGATCGATCAGCGCACCCCTGTTGGTGGCGGTGCACCAGATCAGCGAACAGTTCTGCTGCAGCGGCGTCACCGGGACGATGCCGGCCTTCATCGGGGGCGTGGGGGCGGTCTGGCTGGGAAGGTCGGTCATATCCGCTGAGATGGCGGAGCCGCGCAGGCTTTGCAACGGGCGGCGCGGGAAGCGATTGCGGCCCCCCCGCCCGAACGCGCTCAATAGACGCGGAAGTCGATCACCCGTCCGTCGCTGCGGAAGGTGCAGGCGAACTCGTCGCTGCGGCGATCGCGCGAATCGGTCCGGCCGATCACGCGCACCGAGTCGCGGTTGACCTGGTCGACCCGGTCGATCGCAACCCGGCCATAGCGCGTCGCCTGCTGCCCGCAGGCGTTGAAGGCGTCGCGTTCGAAATCATTGCGGTAACCCGTCCCATAGGCATCGGTGCGGGGATCGGCGCCATAGCGGCCGCCGCGATATTCGTCGCCGCGATAGGGATCGCCGCCAAAAATTCCGCCGAGCGGGTCCGAGCCGTAGGATGTGCATCCGCCGAGCATGACGGTGGCGGCGGCGATGGCCGGAAGGGCGGCAGGGATGGAGAAAATCTTCATGGCGATGGTCCTCAGGCAAGGGTTCTCGCGCGCCCACCCCGCGAGTCGGATACCTAGGTTACGAGGGCCCGCCGGGATCGTTCCGGCTGGTCTGGCGACCGATGGTCCCTGCGGCGTTCAGATCCGCCCGCCCTTCCACACCACGCGGCCGATCACCTCGACCTCCCCGCGCGCCAGTTCGATCGGGGGATAGGCCTCGTTGGCGCTGACGAGCTTGATGCGGTCGGGAGCGCTGGCCTGAACCTGTTTGACATGGAGCGCGTCGCCAATGCGGACGACGTGGATGCCTTCGCCGGCGCGCTTGTTGCGATCGACGAAGATCTCGTCGCCGCTGCGCAGCACCGGTTCCATCGAATCGCCCTCGACCCGGATCGCGGAGAGGTCTGCGCCCTCGAGCCCCATCTCGCGCAGCCAGCGGCGCGAGAAACGGAAGCTGTCGAGGGAAATTTCCTCCGACCCGACCGCGCCCGGTCCCGCCGAGGCATCGAGCGGCAGCCGCGGCACGGCGAGGAATTCCTCCGCCGAACCGCGCGGGAAACCACGCCCCGGCGCGCCCAGTTCGGTTTCCGGAACCCCGAAGAATTCCGCCAGCCGCTGGCGGTCGCGCTCCTCGAGCCGGCGGGGCGAACCCTTGCGGACGAATTGCTGGAGATAGCTCGGGTTGCGGCCGAGCATCGCCGAGAGCGAGGCCAGGCTGGCGCGGCTGGCCCGCGCCAGTTCGAGCAGCCGGGCACGCTCGGGTCCGGCGTCATCCTGAATTTCGACCACATGCTGTTCCTCGACGCTTTGTCGAATGCGACATCGACATTTCCTATACCATAGGATTTTTCCTAGACAAGTTGGATTTCGGCTGGAACAAATGGCGAACGAAGCCAGCGAATCGCCAAGCCCGAGGGAGTGCCATGCTGATCCGATCCGTCGAAAAATTCCTCCGCGAGCAGGAGATGCCCGCCACCAAGCTCGGGCGGCTCGCGGCCAACGATCCGCGCTTCGTGCTCGATCTCAGGATGGGCCGCGAGCCGCGCGGCTTCATGGCGGCGCGGGTGCTGTCCTTCATGGAGGGCTACCGCGCCGGGAAGGAGGCAGCGCATGGCGAGTGAGCTTGCCCCGCCCCCTCCGTCCAGGCCCGCGCGGCGTTCCACGACGGACCGGCTGCGCGAGGCGCTGCTGACGCTCGCCGAACGGCGCGGCGAGGTGCTGCTCCACCGCGAGACGGCCTGGGCCAGCATCACCTTCGCGGGCACCAGGCACAGGATCTCGCTGCGTTTTGCCGGGCCCGCGGCGGTGGCGGCGGGCGAGCGGCTGATCGCCGCGCTCCCCGAGCACGAATTCGCGATCCCCGGTCAATTGGTCGCCGATGCCACGGTGTGCGAGGTCGAGCATCGCCTGCTGCCCGAACCGCAGCTGCTGGTGACCTGCGAACTGCTGCTGCTGGAGGAGGCGTGAGCCCGGTCTTCGTCCTGGCCCTCGCCCTCTTCGCAGCGTCAGGTCCGGCGGATCACCAGGCTGCGGATCTCGGTCATGTCCTCCATCGCGAAGCGAACGCCCTCACGCCCCAGCCCGGAATTCTTGACCCCGCCATAGGGCATGGAGTCGACGCGGAAGCTGGGCACTTCATTGATGCAGATCCCGCCGCATTCGACCCGGTCCCAGGCGTCGAGCACCTTGAACAGATCGCGGGTGAAGATGCCCGCCTGCAGCCCGAATTCGCTGCGGTTGACCTCTTTGAGCGCGGCATCGAAATCGTCGAACTTCATCAGCACCGCGACCGGGCCGAAGGCCTCCTCATTGACCACCCTGGCGGCCTTGTCGACATTCTCGAGCAGCGTCGCCTCGAGCATCCGCCCCTCGCGCCCGCCGCCGCACAGCAGATCCGCGCCGCCGTCCACCGCCTCGTCGATCCAGCTCTCGAGCCGCTCGGCCTCGCCATCGTCGATCATCGGCCCGATGAAGGTGTCGCGGTCCTTGGGATCGCCCGCGACCAGCTTTCTGGCGCGCTCGACCAGAAGCCCGCGGAACGCGTCATAGACCTTGGCGTGGATCAGGATCCGCTGGACGCTGATGCAGCTCTGCCCCGACTGGTAGAAGGCGCCGGTGATCACCCGGTCGACCGCATCCTCGAGATCGGCATCCTCGTCGATCACCACCGCGGCGTTGCCGCCCAGTTCGAGCACGACCTTCTTCTTGCCCGCGCGCGCTTTCAAATCCCAGCCGACCTCGCCCGAGCCGGTGGAGGAGAGCAGCTTGAGCCGCTCGTCGGTGGTGAAGATGTCGGCGCCGTCGCGGCTGGCGGGCAGGATCGAGAAGGCGCCCTCGGGCAGATCGGTCTCGGCCAGCACCTCGCCGATGATCAGCGCGCCGAGCGGGGTCTTGCTGGCGGGCTTGAGCACGAAGGGGCAGCCGACCGCGAGCGCCGGGGCGATCTTGTGCGCGG
>JAHJWA010000082.1 GCA_018828205.1 Alphaproteobacteria bacterium | reverse complement strand
TGCGCGCCGTTTTCGTTTCATCACGGACAGCTACCCTTGGGAACATAACGAGAACTGGCGGATTGATCGGGCAAAGGAGATTGTCCCATGACCAGCACCGTTCCCAACCCGCATCCCAAGTCCGATCCCGTCACCAATGCCGAGAAGGCACCCGAGAACTGGACCACCGGCGACGAGGCGATGACCGGGGCGCAGGCGAGCTACCTCAAGACGCTGAGCGAGGAAGCGGGCGAGCCCCAGGCCTATGACGCCAAGCTGACCAAGGCCGAGGCTTCCAAGCGGATCGACGCGCTGCAGGAGCAGACCGGACGCGGCGCCTGAGCGGTCAGAACGCGCCGAGCAGCAGCAGGATCTGCAGGAACAGCGTGACCACCACGGTGATGAAGATCGCCAGCACGCCCACCCGCCACAGCGCCGAGAAGCGTGCCAGCGCGTAGGTGCCTCGCAATTGCTTGTAGATATGCACCGGCGGGATCAGAGAAGCCGCTAGCAGCACGATCCCGCCGGGCGCCCCCAGGGTGTTGAGCATCGAGAGCGCGACGAACAGCAGCGACATGAAGGCCAGCGAATAGGTCACAAAAATCGCGTGGTCATAGGCTCTGAAACCCCGCCTCCAGAGGAACAGCAGCCAGACGAAGGGCACCGAGAGCGGGATCAGCAGCCAGCTGAATTTGTAGCTGTTGGCCTGCAACTTGTAGAGCATCAGTCCGGGATTGGTCCGCCACTTCTCGAGGCCCTTGTCGAACCATTCCCAGCCGCTTTTGCCGACCGTCACCGAAGGCAGCCCGCCGCCGCTCGCCATCACCGCGCCGGTTCGCGCCACCGCGGAGATCCGCTCTTCGACCTCGACGAGTTCGCCCTGCATGAGGGCGCGCTGGGGCGAATCGGCCGGTGTGCGCTCGAGCTCCTGCCGCAGTGCCTCGCGCTCGGCGATGAGGCCCGCGCGGGCCTCCTCGAGCTGCGCGCTGATCCCGTCGCGCGTCGAGAGTTCGGTCGGCGTGGTCAGCCCGATCGCCTGGAACACCGCGAACATCAGGAAGACGGAAAACAGGAACAGCGCCATCGGCGAGACGAAACGCACGCGCTCGCCATCGATATAGCGGCGCGTCAATTCGCCCGGCTTGAGCGCCAGCTTGGGCAGGGTGCGCCAGGTCTTGCCGTCGAAATGCAGCGCGCCGTGGAGCAGATCATGCAGGAAGGCGCCGATGGTGCGGTGGAGATGCGCCTGCTGGCCGCAGCGGTGGCAATGCGGTCCGATCAGACCGGTGCCGCAATTGAGGCAGGTCGCCTCGGCGAAATGGCCATCGACCAGAACCTGCGCCTCGCCGCCGGGTTTGCGCGTCTCGGCTGCAACCGCGCGCGCGGCCAAGCCGCCCTCGACCGCAGTGCCGACCGCATCGTCCCAATCGCCCATGGTGTGCCCCCTCGAGCCCGGCTGTTACCGCCCGCGCCCCATCGGTGCAATGCGGTTGCCGGCCTTGCACCGCCCGGGCGGGGCGCCACATAGGGGGCGATGGACCCGCAATCGCCCGATATGCAGCTGATCGGCCTGGGCTTGATGGCGCTGGTCTTTGTGGCGCTTGCCGCGCTCGAAACGCTCGTACCGCAGCGCCGCCTGCGCCATGGCCGGACCCGGCGCTGGGTGACCAATTTGGGTTTGTTCGGGCTCGATACGCTGCTGGTCCGCGTGGCGGTGCCGCTGCTGATGGTCGGCACCGCGCATCTGGCTGAGGCGCGCGGTTGGGGACTGTTCAACCAGCTGTCGCTGCCGTTCTGGCTCGAGCTGCTGTCGACGCTCGCCGCGCTCGATCTGGCGCTGTTCTTCCAGCACTGGGCGACGCATCGCGTACCCTTGCTGTGGCGGCTGCACCAGGTCCATCATGCCGATCCCGATTTCGACGTCACCACCGCGGCGCGGTTCCACCCGATCGAGATCGGCTTGTCGATGCTCTACAAGATGGCGGTTGTCGCGCTGCTGGGCCCGGCGGCGTTGGCGGTGTTCGTCTTTGAGGTGGTGTTCAACGCGGCGACGCTGTTCGTCCATGCGAACCTCTCGCTGCCGCCTGCGCTCGAACGGCTGGCGCGCAGGGTCATCGTCACCCCCGACATGCACCGGATCCATCATTCGACGTGCCAGCGCGAGACCAACAGCAATTACGGCACGATGCTGTCGGGATGGGACCGGCTGTTCGCGACCTATCGCGCGAGCGCCGACGCAGGGCAGGACGGTCTGACGATCGGGCTTTCCGAATATCAGGATCGGCGCCCGCTGGCGCTGGGGTGGAGCCTGCTGCTCCCCTTCCGCCGCCGCGCAAAGCAGGTCCACCAAGCGAAAGGGCCGCGATCCCGGTGAGGATGCGGCCCTTTGGTATTACCCATGTGCGAGGCGATCAGCCTTCGTAATCGGCGCCGATCGAGGTCGAACGCGCCGGTGCCGAGGCGGTGATCCGCAGCGCTTCGGCCGACTGGCTGAGCGAACCGACTTCATCGGCCTCGTCGTCGTCGTCGGGGAGAATCTTCTGCAGATTGGTGACCGCCGCTTCCATCAGTTCCTTGGGCTTGACGGTCTGTTCCGCGATCTCGCGCAGCGCGACGACGGGGTTCTTGTCGCGGTCGCGATCGACGGTCAGTTCGGCACCGCCAGAGATTTCGCGCGCCCGCTGGGCCGCCAGCAGGACGAGATCGAAACGGTTGGGGATCTTGTCGACGCAATCTTCGACGGTTACGCGCGCCATGCAGCACTCCGAGAAATTCGATGAAATCGGGAAAGAATGGCGAATAGGCGCCAAGACCGCGCGAGTCAAGAATTTGCACGGCTCGCCTGTCTGGCCTAGGGCCTAGGCGGATGACCGATGCCCCAGTGCAGGATGCAGCCCGCGAGGGCGCCGCATACAGCGATCCCGAACCCTTCAGCTACGCGGCGCAGGGCCAGACGCTGGGGTTCTATCCGGGCGGGGCCGATCGTCGCGCTGCGCTGTTCGAACTGGTCGCCTCGGCGCAGCAGACGCTCAAACTGTGTTTCTACATCTTCCTCGAGGATGGCGTGGGCACCGAGCTGCGCGACGCGCTGGTCGCGGCGGCGCGGCGCGGCGTCGAAGTCACGCTGGTGGTCGACAGCTTCGGCGCGGATCTGTCCGAAGCCTTTCTCGAACCCTTCCGCACGGCGGGGGGGAAATATCAGTGCTTCGGTGCGCGCTGGAGCCAGCGCTATCTGATCCGCAACCACCAGAAGATGGTCATCGCCGACGACGCCCGCGCGATGTTCGGCGGGTTCAACATCCAGGACGACTATTTCGCCCCGCCCGAGGAGAACGGCTGGAACGATCTCGGGATCACGCTCGAAGGGTCGGCGGTGGCGGGGCTGGTCGAATGGTTCGACAGACTGGTCGACTGGACCGATGGCGATGCGGCGAGCTTCAAGCGTATCCGCCGCGCGGTCCGGCACTGGGACTGGGCGCAAGGCGAGGGGCTGCGCTGGCTGGTCGGTGGGCCGACGAGGGGCCTGTCGGGCTGGGCCGCCTGCGTCGGGCGCGATCTGGACCGCGGCAAGCGGCTCGACATGTTCATGGCCTATTTCTCGCCCCCGAAGCGATTGCTGCGCCGGATCGGCCGGATCGCGCAGGCGGGCGAGGCGCGGCTGGTGATGGCGGGCAAGTCCGACAACAACGCCACGCTGGGAGCGACCCGTTCGCTCTATCACTACCTGCTCCACAAGCGCGCCGAGATCTACGAATTCACCCCTTGCAAGCTGCACACCAAGCTGATCGTGCTCGATGATGCGGTCTATCTGGGGAGCGCCAATTTCGACATGCGCAGCCTGTTCATCAATCTGGAGATCATGCTGCGGATCGAGGATGCCGCTCTGGCCGAGCGGATGCGCGAATTCATCGCCACCCATGCGGCCGCGTCGGAGCGGATCACCCCCGAACTCCACCAAGAGCGCGCGACGCCTTGGAACCGGATCCGCTGGAACCTGGGCTGGCTGCTGGTCTCGGTGCTCGACTACACGGTGAGCCGCAAGCTCAACCTCGGGCTCTAGCCGGTCCGGAGCGGCCTATTGCTCGCCCCAGTCCGAATAGTCCTTCTTGTTGGGACTGGTGAATTTGGTGATCTCGGCGTGGAAGTGCAGCGGCACATTGCCGGTCGAGCCATGGCGCTGCTTGGCGACGATCAGCGTCGCCTTGTTGCGCAGCTCGAGATAGCGTTCTTCCCAGACGCTGTATTTCTCGCGCGCATCGGGCGAGCTTTCGGGGCCGGGCATGTCGGGGCGCGAGGCCTCGTGGTAGTAATCGGCGCGGAAGATGAACCACACCATGTCGGCGTCCTGCTCGATCGAGCCCGATTCGCGCAGATCCGACAGCATCGGGCGCTTGTCCTCGCGCTGCTCGACCGCGCGTGACAGCTGCGACAGCGCGATCACCGGCAGGTTGAGCTCCTTGGCGAGCGTCTTCAAGCCGCGGCTGATCTCCGAAATCTCGTTGACGCGGTTGTCGTTGGCGCGGCCCGAACCCTGCAGCAGCTGGAGATAGTCGACCACGATCATCCCGATGTCGTGGCGCCGCTTCAGGCGCCGCGCGCGGGTGCGCAGCCCGGCGATGGTGAGCGCGGGCGTGTCGTCGATATAGAGCGGGAGGTCGGCGAGCTTCTGGCTGGCGGCGGAAAGCTTCTGGAACTCGTCGCGGGTGATCTTGCCCGAACGCAGCGATTCGCTGGTGATCTCGGCCTGCTCGGCGAGGATACGCGTGGCCAGCTGATCGGCGCTCATCTCGAGGCTGAAGAAGGCCACCGGGGCGCCGAAATTGTAGGTGCCGCCCTCGCGCTGCCATTTCATGTGCTCGGCGGCGCAGTTGAACGCGATATTGGTGGCGAGCGAGGTTTTGCCCATGCCCGGCCGCCCGGCGAGGATGATGAGGTCCGAACTGTGCAGGCCGGCGGTCTTCTGGTCGATCACCTCGAGCCCGGTGGTCTTGCCCGAGAGCCCGCCGCCCGAATTCATCGCCGCTTCGGCCATCTTCAGCGCAGCCAGCGTCGCGCTGCGAAAATCGGTCGCCTGTGAATCGCCCGTCGCGCCCTCGGCGACGCGGAACAGATCCGCCTCGGCCTGCGCGATCTTGTCCATCGGCGCGACCTCTTCCGAAGTGTCGAGCGCGCCCTCGACCAGCCCGCGCCCGACGCTCACCAACTCGCGCAGCAGCGCCAGATCGTAGATCTGCTCGGCCAGCTCGCGCGAGGCGAGCAGGCCCTGGCCATCGGCGGTGAGCTTGGCGAGATAGGTCACCCCGCCGAGCGATTGCAGCGCCTCGTCCTGCTCGAAATAGGGCTTGAGCGTCACCGGGGTGGCGACCGAATTGCGGTCGAGCAGGCGCAGCACCCGCTCGTAGACGCGCTGGTGGACGGGCTCGTAGAAATGCTCGGGCCGGATCGGGGTCGAGAGTTCCTCGATCACCTTGTTGTCGATCAGCACCGCGCCCAGGAATGCCGCCTCGGCCTCGAGATTCGCCGGCAGGCTGCGCCCCACATCGTCCGGGCGGCTGGCCGCAGTGGCAGCGGCGCGCGAATCGGCGGGCGGGGCGAGCGTGTCGGTTGCGGGCATTCGGCCCTGATGCCCGCGCGGACCCTCGGCTGGCAAGGCGCGAGCGCCACACTTCGGGTGTCCACCCCTGTGGATAGCGGGGATGCGCGCGCAAGCCCTTGCCGCGCCACTGCACTATCTGCGAAAGCGGCTGCCAGCGATGCCCGATTCCTCCACCCCTCCCGTTTCCACCCATCCCCGTGTTGGCGAAGGAGACTACCGCATCGCGCATGTCGATCTCGACGAGGCGACGATCATCTGGCGCAACGCCGATATCGAGCAGGAGCGGCGGGTCGCGATCTTCGATCTGATCGAGGAGAACAGTTTCAAGCCGCTGCGCGCGGTGGAGCGCGGCGCGAGCGGGCCCTTCCAATTGACGCTGGCGGTAGTGGACGGGCGGCTGGCGATGCGGATCGCCGATATGGAGGGCGCGCTGGTCGAGGAACTGGTGCTCGGCCTGGCCCGGTTCCGCCGCCAGATCCGCGACTATTTCGCGATCTGCGACAGCTATTACCAGGCGATCCGCAAGGCCACGCCGGCCGAGATCGAGACGATCGACATGGCGCGGCGCGGGATCCACAACCACGCCGCCGAGCTGCTGGTCGAGCGGCTTGAGGGCAAGGTCGAGACCGATTTCGCGACCGCGCGGCGGCTCTTCACGCTGATCTGCGTGTTGCATATCAAGGGTTGAGGCGATGGCGCGCAAGCTTTCCCGCAAGAAGCCGCGCCGCCGGACGGCGCGCAAGCGCGGGCCGCGCTGGCTGCCGTGGCTGGTCGTGGCGGTGCTGGTACTGGCAACCGTCGGCGGGGGCTGGGCCTGGCTCGAATCGCGCAACTGGCGCCCCGACGAGGCGCGCTGGGCGGATCAGGGCGCGCTGGTGGGCGAGATGGACGGGACGGTCCGCATCGCGACGCTCAAGGGCCTGGGTGCAGGCTTCGTCTATCTCGAGGCCAGTCGCGGCACCGATGGCAAGGACGCCGCCTTCCCCGGTAACTTCGCCGCCGCGCGCGCCGCAGGGCTTCAGATCGGCGCGGTCCATCGTTTCGACCCCTGCGCCAGAGCGGATGGCCAATCGGCCAATTTCGTCACCAGCGTGCCGCGCGATGTCGAATTGCTGCCGCCTGCCATCATGCTCGAACGCACCGCCGCGGAGTGCCCCGAACGGGTGAGCCGCGCCGCGGTCCAGAGCGAGGTGATGACGCTGGTCAACCAGATCGAGGCGCACACCGGCAAGCCGGTCATCCTGGCGCCTTCGGAGGAGTTCGAGGAAGGCTACGCGGTTGCGGCGCGGATCGACCGCAATCTGTGGCTGTCGCGCAACTGGAGCGAGCCGACCTATGCCGGGCGCCCCTGGCTGTTGTGGACCGCCAACAGCGCCTTCCAGACCGAAGCCGCGGAGCAACCGTTGCGCTGGGTGGTGGTGCGGCCCTAGGAGCGTGGCGATGACCGACCCGACCCCCGCCGACAACGCCCTGATTGCCGCCGCCCGCGAGGCGGCGGCGCAATCCTACTCGCCCTATTCGCGCTTTCCCGTGGGCGCGGCGCTGCGCTTTGCCGATGGCGGGGTGGTGACCGGGACAAATATCGAGAACGCCAGCTACGGCCTGGCCCTCTGCGCGGAGACGGTAGCGGTGGCTCGGGCGATGGCCGAAGGTCGTCGCGGCGGGCTCGAGGCGGTGGCCGTGACGGGGCCCGGGGATGAGCCGCTCACCCCCTGCGGCCGCTGCCGGCAGGTGCTCAACGAGCTGGCGCAATTGGGTGGCACCGATCCGCAGGTGCTGTGCGTCGGGCCGGATGAGATCCGCCGCACGACTCTGTCGGCGCTGCTGCCCGATGCTTTCGGGCCAGCCAGCCTGACCTGAACGCGGCGGAGATTTCTCTCCCTCCCGTTAACCCCGTTTCAGGCGCCTGGCGTGTAGGCGCTCGGGTGGAACAGGAGATCCCGACTCATGAAATTCATTCCCCTGCAATCGCGCGGTGGCAATTACCTCGTCGTCGCATCCAACGTCGCCTGGCTGCGCACCGCCGAGAACGGCCAGACCGCGGTCGGCATCGTCGGCGGCAGCCCGCTGCTTGTCACCGGCTCGATCGAGGAGGTCGCGGAGATCATCCTCAAGGGGTGATCCCCGCGCAGCCGGAGAAGCTCAGCCTTCCTCGGTCTCGAGCCATTCGACCAGCGCCGCGAGGCAGTCGCGCGCCAGCAGCTTGCAGCGCTCGGGCGACCAGCCTTGCGCCGGATCGGGCAGGTCGATGAGATCCTTATAGGGCATCTCCAGCGTCATCGCGGTGCAGCCGAAGCGGTGCGCAACCTGATTGGTCGAGATAGTGAGATTGGCCTTGCCGGGCCCGGTCTTGGGATAGCCGAGCTTGGTCTGGAAATCGGGGGTGCGGCGGTCGAGGATTCGCTCGTAGCGATAATAGCGCTCGCCCTGTTCGTCGCTCCACGAGGGAATGCCCTCGAAGCCCGCGAGGAACACCGCCGGGATTGCCTCGTCGCCGTGGATATCCATCGCGAAGTCGACCCCGGTCTCGTCCATCGCGTTGCGGATCGCGAGCACTTCGGGCGACTTTTCGGCGCTGGGTTCGGCCCATTCGCGGTTGAGATTGGTCCCCGCCGCATTGGTGCGCAGATGGCCACGGCGCGAACCGTCGGGATTGCAATTGGGGACGATGTGGAAGCGGCATTTCTGGCGCAGCACCATGGCGACGGGATCGCTGGGGTCGGTCAGCACTTCGAGAGCGCCCTCCATCCACCATTCGGCCTGCGTCTCGCCCGGATGCTGGCGCGCGTAGAGCCAGACCTGGCGCTCGCCTTCGCCCAGTTCGAGGCAGTCGATCGACTGGCCGTCGAGCGTGGTGCCGAGATGGCGGTAGTGGACGCCTTCCGAAGCCGCGGCCTCGGAGATGAGGTCGTGATGGCGCTCCATCGAATAGGGTGCGAAATAGGCGAACCAGGCGATTTCGCTGGCGGGGGTGTAGCGGATGGTCAGCGAGCCGCCCTGGGCATCCTTGTCGAAACTCGATTCGGCGCGGCCCCAGAACTCACGATCCTCGGAGACGCAGGCGTCGTAATCGGGCCAGCCGCCGGGATAGGCGCTGGTGTTGAGCCCGGTGATCACCAGTTCCAGCTCGCGTCCCGCCGCGCCCGAAACGCGGAAGTGGAACCACTGCTTGAACTCGCTCTGGTGGTCCGCCGGAATCGCCAGCGTGGCGCGCGCGCCATCCACCGAAAGGACTTCGATATTGCCGCTGTCGAAAGCGCAATCGATCCTGATATCGCTCACTCTGCTACCTCTACTTGAACGGTTTCGCCATTGTTGCCGGGAAATTCGCTGAACAGCGCGGCGGCGACCGTCTGTGCGTTGGCGACACGATCCGCAAGGGCGGAGTTTTCGGCCACCGCGAAATCGGCGCGGCCTTCCCACAGGACCTGCGAACTGGCGGCATCGCGGATGACGACGCGCATCTCGGTGCCGAGCTGGTTGCGCGAACCGCCGCCCAGATTGATCCCGACCCCGAGGCCAACGCCCGACCCGTAGCTGCCGGTCGAACCGCCGACACCCACGCTCACCGGGTTGCGCCCGCCATCGCTGCCCAGGCGGTAGCGCTCGAGGCGGACCTCGGCGATCTGCCCGGCGCCGGCACGCGCGCTTTCGCGATAGCCCTGGCGGACCAGTTCGGCGGCGACCGCGGCTTTGTAGGGCGCCAGCTCGAGATTGTCCTCGCCGGCCGCGCTCTGGACGAAGATCGGACCCTGCGCGAGCTGAGTGCTGGCGGTCGGGGCCACGAAACGGGTGACCTCGACCGGGCCCGGAGCGGTGGCGCAGGCGGCGAGCGAGAGGGCAAGCGCGGCGACGGAAAGGGTGCGACGGATCATGGGACGACTCCAGTGCAGTTTCATGCAGAACGGGATATTGGTCTTTGGCTAACGTTTGGATGGCAAAGCGGTGCCGGAGCGCGCGCTCGCTTTGCCGCGGCGCTTCAAGCGCGAAGACGATGCTGGTAGCGGAGCAAGTATGGACGCAGGCGGAAAAGGGCCGGTGCTGGTCACCGGCGGGGCGGGCTATATCGGCAGCCATGCGGTGCTTGCGCTGGTCGATGCCGGCTGGCCGGTGACGGTGCTCGACGATCTCTCGACCGGTTTTCGCCATGCTGTGCCCCACGGGGTGCCGTTCTATGAGGGCGATATCGGCGACGGCGCCTTGCTCGATCGGATTTTCAACGAGCAGGAGATCGAGGCGATCATGCATTTCGCCGGCTCCGTGGTGGTGCCCGAATCGGTCGCCGACCCGCTCGCCTATTACGACAACAACACCGGCCGAAGCCGGGCGCTGATCGCGGCGGCGGTGCGCGCGGGCGTGCCGCGCTTCATCTTCAGCTCGACCGCGGCGGTCTATGGCATGCCGGAACACACCACCGTGACCGAGGACACGCCGCGTCAGCCGATCAACCCCTATGGCTGGTCCAAGCTGATGACCGAGCAGATGCTCGCCGATACCAGCGCGGCGCACGGGCTCGACGTCTGCGTGCTGCGCTATTTCAATGTCGCGGGTGCCGATCCGCAGCGCCGCATCGGGCAATCGACCACGGGGGCGACGCATCTGATCAAGGTCGCCTGCGAAGCGGCGCTTGGCAAACGCGAGCGGGTCGCGGTCTATGGCAGCGACTACGACACGCCCGACGGCACCGGGGTGCGCGACTATATCCATGTCAGCGATCTGGCGGCTGCGCATGTGCTGGCGCTGGCGGCGCTGGCGGCGCAGCCCGGGCGCTCGCTGACGATGAACTGCGGCTATGGGCGCGGCTTCTCGGTGCTCGAGGTGCTCGACGCGGTCGACCGGGCGAGCGGCGGACGGATCGAGCGGGTAATGCAGTCGCGGCGCGCGGGCGATCCGGCGGCGCTGATCGCCGATTCCTCCCGCCTCAGCGCGACGTTGTCATGGGAGCCGCTTTATGCCGACCTCGACACGATCGTGGCGCATGCTCTGGACTGGGAGCGCCGACTGGAGCAAGGGAGCGGCGAAGGCAACGCACCGTTCGCGCCGGGCAGGTAGTGCTTGACCCGACTCGGCCCCGTCGCTAACCGCCGCGCTTGAAATCCGCGCGTCGGAGCCTCATCTCCGGCGCGTATTTATTTGTCATACGGAACCCGTCATGAAAATCCGCAACAGCCTCAAGTCGCTCAAGAACCGTCACCGCGACTGCCGCGTGATCCGTCGTCGTGGGCGGACCTATGTGATCAACAAGACCAACCGTCGCTTCAAGGCCCGCCAGGGCTGATTGGCGCCGCGGCGATTCGCCGCGGACGATGGTGAGGTGAACGGCCCGGCTTCCCACGTGGAAGCGCGGGCCGCTTCCGTTTCGGAGGATGGCATGGTCGAGGCAGTGGTGTTCGATGTCGGGCGGGTGCTGTTCCAGTGGCAGCTGCGCGCGCTGTTCGAGAAGCTGGTCGACGATCCGGCCGAGCTCGATTTCGTGCTCGCCGAGGTCGTCACCGAGCAATGGCATTTCGAACACGATGCCGGGCGTCCGCTGGCCGAGATGGTGCCCGAGCGGATCGCGCTGTTCCCCGATCACGCGGATCTGATCCGGGCCTATGCCACGCGTTTCAACGAGACCATTCCCGGCCCGGTACCGGGCAGCCTGGCGATCGTCGAGGAACTCCACCAGCGCGGCACGCCGCTCTACGCGATCACCAATTTCGGCGACGAGTTCTGGGACGGGTTCCGCCCGACCCAGCCGGTGTTCGACCTGTTCCGCGCAATCGTGGTCTCGGGCAAGGAGCGGCTGGCGAAGCCCGCTCCAGCGCTCTTCGCGCTCGCCGCCGAGCGTTTCGGCCACGCGCCGCAAGCCATGCTGTTCATCGATGACAATCGCGCCAATATCGACAGCGCAAGCGATTGCGGCTGGCAGGTGCATCATTTCGTCGATGCGCCGACGCTGCGCGGCGATCTCGAGCGGCGCGGTCTGCTGGCCTGACAAAAGAAAGCCCCGGCCGCCTGTGGGACAGGCGCGGCCGGGGCAGTCAGCCACCCGATGGAGAGGGGTGGGGGAGGTCGATTCCGATCAGCCGTTGCAGCGCGCCAGATCTTCGGCTTCGAGCGCTTCGCCATTGGCGGAGAAGGCGGTCACTTCGCCCACTTCGCGCTGCAGTTCGCGGCACACGCGCAGCGGGCGGCTGGTGCCCTTGTTGGCAACGCAGGTGGTGCCCTGGCAGGACCAGGCGACACCGCCCGCGATGGCGCGGCTTTCGCTGGCCGGGGCGGCCAGCTGCGCGGTGTAGAAGGCACCACTGGAGGCGGTGGCGGGGGTCGGTGCCAGAGCGGTGCCGAAGGTCAGCGCGGTGTAGCCGAGACCCAGCGCGATGGCGGAAAGATTGGCGATGCGGGGGAGGGAGAGCGTCATGGGAGAGTCCTTCGAACTTGCGTTTTTATCAACCGAGGTTTGCATATTTGCAACTAGGTTGCTATTTGAAACCCGTTGCGAATCACCGCCTAGCTAACTAGGTTTCCTATTGCAACGTAAATCGTCGACAACCGGGTAGATTTGCACCCGAGCGTTTTCCGGGTAGGAAGAACGCGGGAAAGGATTTTCATGGGCGAGATCAGAGAGCCGCTGCGCGAACTGACCGAATGCGGGCTTCCGCAAGCGCTGGAGGTAATGGGCGAACGCTGGAGCTTCATGATCCTGCGCGCCGGTTTCAACGGGCTGCACCACTTCGAGGAGTTCCTTACCGAACTCGGCATCGCGCGCAACATTCTTTCGAACAGGCTGGCAAAGCTCGTCGAACACGGCATTCTGGCGCGCAAGCCGATGGCCGAGGACCGCCGCAAGATCGAATACCGTCTCACCGACAAGGGGCTGGACCTGCTCCCGGCGATGATCGCGCTGCGCCAGTGGGGGCAGAAATACGGCGATGAAGTCTCCGAAAACCCGGTGCTGGTCGACGAACGCGACCGCCTGCCGATCGGGCCGGTCTCGATCCTCTCGCATGACGGCCGGATCCTGGGGCCCAAGGATCTCGCGCTGATCGATCGCGCGCAGCGCGGAATCCGCGCCGATGGCAGCAAGGCCGAGGAAGGAAAAAGCGCGCTGACGCTCGAATTCGTCAAGCGCGCGGGCCCGCGCGAAGCGGCCTGAGCGAGGACGCCGCTCCCGCCGCGGTCGAGCACACGCCCGATGGCCGCTATATCATCGTCCGCGGACGATTGTGGCGGGCTGCCAATCCCGATCTCCCTGAAAGGGAGCGCGACTCGCTGGTTCGTGGCCTCATGGATGCGCGCCGCGCGATCGCACAGGCCAGGCGCAGCGGTGACGCCCAAGCCGAGACCGCGGCCCGAGCCAGCGTCCATGCCGCAAAGCTCGCACTTGGCGAACGCGGCCCGGTGTGGTGGACCGACGGCGCGCCCGACTACAACCGCCATCTCCTGCGCAATACCCCCTATAGCGCAGGGAGCGATTAGCCGCGCCGAGCCGTCGAGGCCTGCATGACGTCACCGTTAAAACGATTTCAACACGTTGCTGGCAGTGACCGATCCCAGGCACCACCGCTCAACGGGAATCGGCGCAGTCGTGATCGAGATCGAAGTCCAGAACGAGACCCATCAGACGGTTTTCCGGCTCAAGACGGTCGCGGTCCCGCGAATCGGCGAGGGGATAAGGCTCGAGGAGCCCGACGGTCAGTGGATGTCCTACGACATCCTCGACGTCTGGTATCAGAAGGCCGAATATGGCGAGGTCTGGGTGCCCTTCATCCATGTCCGCATGACGCCGGACGAGCAGCGTGCGCTCGAACTGACCAAGCCCGTGCCGCTGGTGAACCGAGAACAGGCGGTCCCGATCGAGGACTTCCTCAAGAAGTTCGAGGGCGACCAGGAACACGAACCGGTCAAGCTCAACCTCAATATGAGCGAGGCGGACTGAGGCGCTAAGCGTCGTTCAATTCACCCTTCCGCGGATGAGGCCGATCGTCAGAACGGCCCACCCTGCAACCAGAACCGCACTCGACCCTGCGACAGCGGCGCTCACCATCGCTTCGACGGCGGCGCCTGCGCTGTGACCTTCTCCCGCTATCGGAAGGCTATCGCTGGCGCCGGTAGCTGCGGAAAGCGTGAGGGCGAGCCAAAGCCCGTACATGCCGACGACAATCGCCCAAAGCCCGATCAAATCCCACTGGGGGGAAAGATGGGTCCAGCCCCAGACGGCACCGGCAACCATGATGGCCGTGCCGCTCTGCACTGCGGTCAGATGCGCCGACAACGCCATGCGTGGGTTGAGGAAATACGGAACGGCCGCACCCTGGATCAAACCGAGCAGGAACAGGGCCGCGCCGGCGACGACCAATTGCTTCATCCGCTGGTTCATGGTTCCCAACACAGTCTCCTGTCACGCCCGTGGCGGTTGGCGGCGGTAGCTGAGCGCTTCGGCCACGTGAATCCGTCCGACCGCTTCCGCAGCCGCCAGATCGGCGATGGTGCGGGCCACCCGCAGCATCCGCACATAGGAGCGCGCCGAGAGCCGCATCGCCTCGGCGGCCTGCATCAGCAGCTTGCGGCCCGCCTCGTCCGGAGTGGCGAATTGCTCCAGCGCATCGCCATCGAGCTCGGCATTGCCGCGCGCCCCGCTCGCCTCGGCGCGGGCGGTCTGGCGCGCTCGGGCGGCGGCGACGCGCGC